>JBCCJB010000281.1:0-5745 GCA_039028015.1 Planctomycetota bacterium | reverse complement strand
GCTCATCCGGATGCAGTTTCACTCGATCAACAACGACTTGAACGTGCGTTTTGCGGCGTGGGTCAAGTGCTTTGGCCGCATCCAAATTGCGAGTGACACCGTCGATGCGTACCCGGGTGAATCCGCTCGCCTGCAAACTCTTCCACGTATCCAACGACGCCTCGCCTGCCGTCACATCGATGGGCGCCATCAACATCACCCGCGTGCCAGCGGGAATCGCCATGACTTTGTCAATGATTTGATCGGGCGTCTGCGTTCCGACTGGAATCTCGCACGCGGGACAATGCATGACACCGAGCTTCGCGAACAAGATGCGAAGGTAGTCATAGACTTCCGTCACGGTGCCGACCGTGCTGCGTGGCGAGTGGCCGAGGTTCTTTTGTTCCAGGGCGACGGCGGGTGACAGGCCTTCGATGCGTTCGGCCTTGGGTTTTTGTACCTGACCGATGAACTGGCGCGCGTAGCTGGAGAGCGATTCGACGTAGCGCCGTTGCCCCTCGGCGTAGATCGTGTCCATCGCCAGCGAGCTCTTTCCGCTTCCACTGGGCCCACAAAACACCGTCATCGCATCACGTGGTATCGCCACGTCGACCGATTTCAAGTTGTGTTCGGAGGCCCCTTCGACGACGACGTGGGTCCGCGCTTGGGTCGGTGGTGGATTGATCTGGCGGATGGCTTTGGCGGCGCGTTTTCCTGAACGACGTCTAATGCCCAACGCCGCTGCCAACGCCTCACCGGTGTAGCTCTCTTTCACGCGAGCGACATCCCTGGGCCGTCCCTCAGCCACGACGGTGCCGCCTCCCGCACCGCCCTCGATACCGAGATCGATGACCCAGTCGGCCGTTTTAATCACATCCAAATTGTGCTCGACAATCACGATGGAATTGCCGCGATCCGCCAAACGCTGGATCACGCCCAGCAAGAGTTCAATGTCGGCAAAATGCAACCCGGTCGTTGGTTCATCCAAGATGTAAAGCGTTCGACCTGTATCGCGCCGGGAGAGTTCTTTGGCGAGTTTGATCCGTTGGGCCTCACCGCCGGATAAGGTGGGCGAGGGTTGTCCCAGTTTCAGATACTCCAAGCCAACATCCACCAACGTTTGAAGCTTCTCGGCAATCTTGGGGATATTTTCAAAAAGCGCGAGCGCTTCGGCGATATCCATTTGCAAGACATCCGCGATGGTCTTTTCTTTGAATTTGACCGCTAACGTTTCGCGGTTGTACCGGCGTCCCTGACACACGTTGCATGTGACCCAGATGTCGGCCAAAAAGTCCATCTCGAGTTTGGTGGCACCATTGCCATCGCATGACGCGCACCGCCCACCATCCACGTTAAAGCTGAATCGGCCCGCAGAGTAACCACGTGTTTTGGCATCAGGTAATTTTGCAAACAGATTGCGAATTTCGTCAAACACTTTGACATAAGTCGCCGGGTTGCTGCGAGGTGTCCGACCGATGGGTGACTGGTCAATCGTGATCGCTTTGTCGAGGTTTTCGATTCCCAGCACATCATCATGGATGCCCGGTTCCGATTCAGCGCCGTTGAGGTCACGCCGCAACACGGGAGCGACGATGCCACCAATCAACGAGCTCTTGCCACTTCCTGAGACACCGGTCACACATGTGACCACGCCCAGGGGAATAGACACATCGATGCACCGGAGATTGTGATGGCGGGCACCACGAATGTGCAGTTGCTGTTCTTGATTGATTGATCGGAGTTCTTGGGCCGGTTTGATTTGCCGGCGACCACTCAGGTAATCACCCGTGACACTTTGCTCGCACGATTCGATTGATTTAAGGTCACCCTCAACCACGATGTGCCCGCCACGGACACCGGGTCCTGGACCAAAGTCAACGATGCGATCGGCCGCTCGCATCGTGTCCTCATCGTGCTCGACGACAATCAGCGTGTTACCCGCATCACGCAACTTCTTAAGAGTTTCGATCAGGCGGTCGTTGTCGCGAGGATGTAGCCCGATGGACGGCTCATCCAAGATATAAAGCACGCCGGACAGTCCCGATCCGATCTGTCCGGCCAAGCGAATGCGTTGTGACTCGCCACCCGAAAGTGTTGGGGCGGTGCGACCAAGAGTCAGATAATCCAGACCCACGCCGAGCAAAAAGCCGATCCGGCCACGGATTTCTTTGAGTGCTTCACCAGCGATGCGGGCATCGGTTGCCGAGAGGTCGATTTCGCGAAAAAAGACCTCCAATTGATCAATGGACAGCTCACACAGTTCCGGCAGCGACAATCCGGTTGGTGCCGCCGTTGATGGTGCAGAGCGACTGGTGATGCGAACGCCACAGGCTTGGTCATTGAGTCGACGACCTTGGCAATCCGGGCAATCCATGGTCGCCATGTGCTTTTCGAACTGCTTCAGCTGCATCTTGTTGCGACTGGATTTGTATCGATCCAGCAGTTCGGGAATGATGCCATCGAAGGTCCCGACGTACTTGCGTGCCCGGCGTCCACCTCGCCAGACAAACTCCATCGATTCATCGGCGCCCCACAACCAAATGCGTTGACACGGCTCGGGCAACTCGGACCACTTGCCTTCCAGCATGGTGCCGCTGGGTAGTTCAAGCGATTCATCGATGGCTTCGGCGACACCCTTGTAAACGTGACGCCGATATCGGCCCAAGTCACCCCATTTGCCCAACAGCGTGATCGCTCCCTTGCGAACCGACTTGGACTCGTCTGGAATCAACAGCTCCGGCACGAATGTGTACAACCGACCGATGCCATCGCAGGTTTCGCACATGCCCTGCGGACTATTGAAACTAAACAGTTGTGGTGTGGGCGGGCGAAAACTGCGACCGCATTGGCCACACGCATACCTCGATGAAAACAAATGATCGCGCCGGGGATCACCCATCTCATCGGCGTTGACATCTCCAAAGGACGCGACCAGCGTTGATTCGCCCAGCTTGAGACCCAGCGCAACGGCTTCCGAGATTCGACCTCGCAGCGACTTGAGATGGGTGTGTTCTGGGTAATCAATCCGGTCAATGACGACTTCCACATCATGTCGCCGTGAGCGATCCAGCGGCGGGGGCTCGGCCAATCGAATGGTTTGTCCGTCCACGCGGGCGCGATTGAATCCCTGTTTTCGCAGGTCCTCAAACAGGTCTTTGAATTCTCCTTTCTTACCTCGAATCAAGGGTGCCAAGATCCAAAGCGTGCCCGGTTGATCCATCAAATCCAAAAGGCGACCAAGAATGGAATCGGCTGTTTGAGCCTCGATGACACTCGAGCATGCTGGACAGTGTCCGGTTCCCACGCGAGCAAAGAGGACCCGCAGGAAGTCGTAGATCTCTGTGATCGTTCCCACGGTTGATCGGGGATTGTTGCCCGTCGACTTTTGGCTGATCGAAATCGATGGACTTAGGCCCGAAACCAAATCCACATCGGGCTTGGGCATTTGGCCCATGAATTGACGCGCGCTCGTCGAGAGTGATTCGACATAGCGACGTTGGCCCTCAGCGTACAGCGTGTCGAAGGCGAGCGAGCTCTTCCCGCTACCTGAAACGCCGGAAAAGCAAATCAACTCTCCCCGGGTTAGCGTCAGATCGACGTCACGTAAGTTGTGCTCGCGTGCGCCGCGGACCCGGATTTCGCGTTGCAAAGATGTCGATTCTGGTTGAGGAAAGATGCCTAGTTCAACTCGCTGCTACCGCTGGATCCCAGCAGGTGTTTTTGCAGATAACTGGCACGCTGCACATTCCGATCGCTGGTCGTCAACATGCGACCATGGAGCTTTTGGAGATGGGCTGGCTGGGTATGAATGAATAGTTTGTTGACGGTGTCAACGGGCACATCATCGATGAGTCCCAAATTGACACCCATGCGAACTTTCGAAAGGTAATGCATCGTTTCGTCGCTGGTGATCTTGCGCGCCGTGCTCAAAATTCCCAGCGCCCGACTGACGTCGTCATGCAAATCCTGGTGGCCTTTGTCAATCAAGAAATGGCGCGCCTTGCGTTCGTAGTCAATGATCCGTGGCACGACCTCTTCACCGACCATCTTCAAGAGCGTTTTCTCTTCATGGCCAAGGGTGACTTGATTGCTCACTTGATAGAAATCGCCCGTGTACTGCGAGCCTTCGCCATAAAGCCCACGCACGGTCACGTTGATCCGTTGCATGGATCGAAACACTTTTTCGATTTGCTGCGTGATCACCAATCCGGGAAGGTGCAACATCACACTGACCCGCAACCCCGTACCGACATTGGTTGGGCATGCGGTGAGGTAACCGTAGCGAGAATGGAATGCGTACAGGACTTCGTTTTCAATCGCATCGTCGAGTTGGTCGATTTGTTCCCAAGCCGATTGCAGGTCAAGTCCGGAATGCATGACTTGGATGCGCAGATGATCTTCCTCGTTGACCATCACCGAGTACCGCTCGCCTGGATCGATCGCGACGGCGCGGGTGCCATCGGATTCGGCGATCTCGCGTGAAATCAGTTGACGCTCGACCAAGAACAATCGATCGAGTTCCGACAGCCCGTCAATATCCACGTACTGGATGTGATCCCAACCGGGAAGCGTTTCAAACCCGGCGCGGATTTGACGTTCCAATTGGGCGCGATCGTCAGCCGAGCAGCGGCTTATAAATGGAAAGCCAGCGATATTCCGCGCCAAACGAATACGACTGCTAATGACGATGTCCGATTCGGGGCCGGTGCCTCGAAGCCACTCGCCGCAGCCGTGGGCTAGCTGAGACAGGTCAAATGTATGATTCACGAATCCTCTCCGCCCTCACCAGCTGTCTCGGACGCGGTATCCGATGCGGGTGTTGCTGGGTTGGGAGCGACTTGATTCTGCATTTCAGCAATGCGATCACGCAGTACAGACGCGGCTTCGTACTCTTCGCGACGAACGGCCTCGTCCATTTCCTTTCGCAGTGCGATCAACTCTCCCTGCGAATCCGCGGTCGCCGCCGCACGTCGGGGACGCTTGCCGATGTGTTGCAGTGAGTCATGGATGTTCAGCAATAGCGGCTCAAGGTCCGACTCGAAGTGGGTGTAATCCATCGGGCATCCAAGTCGTCCCGAATTGCGAAACTCGAAGAAAGTGATGCCGCAAACCGGGCACGCTTTTTGATCAAGCTCCTTGAGCTCTTCTTTGGTTTGACCCAATTGAAGCTGCTTTGCGAGTGCTCCGGCGACCGATGCGATCGTGCTGGGCTTTTCATCATTGAGCACGTTTTTAGCGTGCTGCTCGCAAACATGCAGTACCTGCGGACCACCCTCACCGGTCAGTTCGGTGATGTGAAACGTGGCCGGTTTTTCGCAGTACTGACACTTCATCGCAAGCTCGTACGGGTCGGGTTCGATCCTCGTGCGTCGCCGGGCGAGCCGGATCAACGGATTCTATCGGGCGGTCTATGCGTGTCAACGCGAGCCAATCGGCGACGTCGGGCCGGATCACGGTGGCTGCGGCTTTGCCATCAAATGCATCAGGTGTACGATCGCATCGGTGAACCCTCCGCCTCATGCTGATGGCCAAATCCTTGCCCGACCGTTCCCCGTCGCCCGACCGATCCCAGTCGCCCGATCGATCTTCGTCGCCTGACCCATCCCGGTCGACCTCGCCTGCCAGTGACGCATTCGCGTCTTTGGCTTGCGAGTACGACTTCGTCCCGGTTTATCGCCGACTCTTCTCTGATACGCTCACGCCTGTCACCGCGTTCATGCATCTGGACGACGGCGAATCGGCATTTTTGATTGAAAGTGTCATTGG
>JBCCJB010000280.1:0-5777 GCA_039028015.1 Planctomycetota bacterium | reverse complement strand
AGCGCCAGCATGCGTCGCGGTGACCTGTGGCAGCAAGCCAAGTCGATGGCGGGCGAGGTGCTCGATGACTTAAGTCCTCAGGATCGCTGGATGGTGATGACGTTTGATGAATCGTCACGAACGCTTGGATCCAATATCGCGGTTTCGGACTCTCCTGATCGTTCCGTGGCAATGACGTCATCGACTGAGACACAAGCAGAGGTGCTGGCCCAGTTGAATGACACTCAGCCATCCTGGCGGTCAACGGACTTCAATCGGGCTTTCGATGACACGATTGAACACGTGCGAGAACTATCCGCAGGCGGTTCTGCAAGCGCCAATGAAATCGATGTTGCAACACCAAGCGATGGCGGCGTCGTTGTTTGGATTAGCGATCTGCAATCCGGTGGCGGCGATGATGCGATTCGCTCGCTCGCATGGCCCGACGATGTTCGCGTCGATTTTCGCTCACTCGATCTTGCGGATTCCGACAACGTGTCACTGCGATTCATGAAGCCTGACCAAAGTTTTGTGCGTGATGACTTGGCCGTTCAACTTCATCGACATGGTGGCACTGATCCCAAACGTTTCGAGGTGACCTGGCACAACTTGGACGAAGCAACACAGGCGATCACCGTGCCACCGCGGCAAGTCCAGACGCTGCGATTGCCGTGGCCTGAAACCGACGAGACCGATCAAGTGACCAGTACCAATCCGATGAACTCAAACGGCGCATCCAGCGTTGCGGGACAATGCGTGATCGTTTCCGGGGATGAGCACGTGTTTGATAACGAACGTTATATCGTTCCACCGCAGCCTGAAACAAAGACGCTGCTGCATGTGGGAACATCAAACGATGACCCACGCCAAAGTCTGACCTTTTATTTGGCTCGCCTGCCATTGGACCGCGGTTTTATCAACGTCGAGTTTGAAACCGTCGCGACGCTCACTGACTCTCCGATCGATGTGACTGAGACTCCGATGGTGGTGTTGTCCAAAGTGGTTTCTGACTCAGAGTTTCAGCAATTGGGTCAATTTGTTCGTCGCGGCGGCACGCTACTCGCGGTGCTTTCTGAGGATGAACCTTCGGCATGGCAACTTGGATTGAGTTCCTTAATCGATGGACCGCTTGGTTTGGAACTGGGACGAGAAATCTCTAATGTGCCAAGACGATTTGGTTCCGTGGACCTAAACGATCCCTTGCTGGCCAGCTTCCGACAGCCGCTGTTTGCTGATTTCAGCAAGATTCAATTCTGGCGAACCGTTCCCGTCATGAACCCATCACCGCAGTGGCACACCACCGCAACGTTTGACAATGGATCGATCGCAATCGCTCGACGCCGCGTGGGGGAAGGACAACTGTGGATCGTCGCAAGCGGGTGGCAGCCTGAACAAAGCGAATTGGCCCTCTCAACCAAGTTTGTTCCGATGATGAACGAATGGTTCTGGACGTCAGTCAAAGATCGGGGCAAAACGCATCATCTGAATGTCGGCCAACGTCTGACACTCGATGAGTGGAACGATGATGACTGGAAAGATGCAACATTGGTTGGACCGAACAACACCCGTGTCGCCACATCGCCCGACCAGATAGCAAGCCAGCTTGATCGACCTGGTATTTATGAAGTCGAAACTAGCAAGCGTTCCCATCGCTTTGCCGTCAATCTGGATTCGCAGGAAAGCCAATTGGAACCAATTCCGATTGATCAATGGGAACAATGGGGCGTGCCGACTGGATCGCTGGCATCCGCCGCTGACATCCGTGAAAGCCAACACCAATTACAACGCCGTGAGCTAGAGCATCGCCAGGGACTGTGGCGTTGGGCGTTACTCTGTGTCAGCGTTTTCTTATGTTTTGAAACATGGTTGGCGGGACGCCGTCGTTCGCAGTCTCGTTCGTCAGTTGGAGTTGCTACCGCATGAGACAGTTCTCCATGGGATTATCGGATTGGCTCGACGCCGCTGCAGCGACTCTCAAACGACACTCGTGGTGGCAAACCTGGATCATCATGGCGATCGCGGGGACGTTGATCGCTCTGCTGGCAAAAGGATTCGTCAACGAACAAGTCATCGAACCCACATCGGCAATGGGACTCGCCGCGATCGCAATGTTTGCGGTGGGAACGTTTGATCGCAGTCGCCGACCGGCGTTAACGCCACTGCAATGTGCACGCCGAATCGAGCGGGTGTATCCAGATTTGGACCAACGCCTATTAACCGCAGTCACCGTGAACGCGGGCCTTTCACCAGAAACCTCAGCCCAGCCACTGCAATCGCAGTTATGGGACGAAATCCAACAGCACGCGATCCAGCACGACTATGCCGCCATTATTCCTACCTGGCGTCGACGCTTGGTTAAAGCAGTCGGCATGGCGGGGTCGCTAAGCCTGATCATTGCGATGGGCTCGCTTTGGTGGAGACAACCATCCGCGACAGCGTCAGCGTCGGTGCGTTCCGTGGAAACGCCGGATGTCGTCATCGCTCCCGGCAACACATCAATCCGACGCGGTGAAAACCTGCTGGTGACCGCATCGCTCCGATCGGACCTGAATCGTTGGTCGGACTCCCAGTGGAATCTGATTCTTTCGGACGACTCGTCCAACGAAACATCGTCGGTGCGGCGTCCCATTGTGATGCGTCGCACGCTCGACGACCCAACATGGGCAGGCCTTATCCAAGAAATCGACCAAGACCTGCGTTACCGCGTCGAAACCGAAGACTGGGTGAGTCAATCCTTTCATATCGATGTGTTTGAGTTGCCACGGGTGGAACGGATCGATGCAACATTGACCTTCCCGGACTACGTCGGGCAAGAAATTCGAACCGTTCAGGACGTATCGCGGCTTCGCGTCGTGGAGAACACGACGATTCATTGGCGCGTCGAGCTCAACAAGCCAGTGCAAGCCGCGACGATTCAGCTTGAATCGGGTGATGTCATCCAAATGGAAACCGCATCCGATTCAACGCGAGTGGTCACTGGCGAAATGCTGGTATCGCAATCCGACATCGCGGAATTCCATTTGATCGACAGCGAAGGCCGTGAGAATGAATTACCTCCGTCGGTTGCAATCAAGATGCGTTCCAACCGTACGCCCAAGATTGAAATGCTAACGTCAGGTGACGCGACCGCATCTCCACTGCAGGAATTGCCGGTGCGGGCGACGATCAACGATGATTTTGGTGTGCAACGAGCAGGCATTGCATTTACCTTCGAAGGAAATGACCCACAAGAACTCACGCTGCTCACATCGTCGAAAGAACCCGGCAATCAGAAAGTGACCCTAACGCATCAGTTTGACTTTGAAGCGTTAACGGCAAAGCCGGATCAGGTGCTTTCCTATCATTTGTGGGTCGAAGACCAGGATGAACAGGGTCAGCCCAGACGCACGCGTGGCGATTTGTTCTTTATTGACGTGCGACCATTTGAAGAGATCTTCCGAAGTGGCCAAGCTCCACCGCCCAGTCAGGCGAACTCGCCGCAACTCAAACAACTCGATGAATTGCTCGACCTGCAGAAGCAGATTATCTCCGCGACCTGGAACGAGTCTCGAGAAGACACATCGCGTGATGAAACGAATGCAATTGACAACACAATCGCAGAGTCACAGCGTGAATTGAGTGATCAGCTTGGTGCGCTCGCCCAACGGATGAGCGATGAAGAGTCGCAGAAACACATCGCCGACGCTCAATCATCGATGCAAGCAGCCGGTGTCACGCTAACGTCGGCCGCCCAGGGCCAAGCTGCGTGGGAGGATGCACTGCCCGATGAACAGGCCGCGTTGTCTGCCATGCTGCGACTGCGTGCTCGCGAATTCAGACTGGTTCGATCCAAACAGGCGGGTCAATCGCAAGGTTCGCGTCGTAAGCAACGCCGACTCAACGAACTTGAACTAGATGACGAAGACGACCGTTACGAAACACAATCGCAAGCCTCCACATCAGCCCAGCAGGCCGAGTCAAAGGAGGATCGACAACTGCTGAGCCGTCTTCGTGAGCTGGCGCGCCGACAGGCCGACGTGAACGAAGAACTTGCCGCCTTGGCAGCTGCCTTGCAAACCGAAACGGACCCGCAACGCCAAAAAGAACTGCAACGCC
Organism: Planctomycetota bacterium; assembly: GCA_039028015.1. Lineage (GTDB taxonomy): Bacteria > Planctomycetota > Planctomycetia > Pirellulales > Pirellulaceae > Rhodopirellula. The sequence continues at coordinate 1,703 of JBCCJB010000280.1, read as the reverse complement.
AACTCAAACGACTGCGAGAACAACAACGCGATCTCGTGCGTGATGTCGATGAACTGAATGATCGCATGGAATCGTCCTCCCAATCCCAATCCCAAAGTTCACCATCATCGCCATCGTCATCCAACGAAACATCACAGCAGGATCTTCAGTCCGCGCGCGAATCAATGCGGCAAAGCGATGACGCAATCACGCAAGAGCAGCCCGGCGAAGCGCTCGCCAAGGGCAGACAAGCTCAATCGCAACTCGAACAACTCAGTGATCAGTTCGAACAGCAAACGGCCGGTTACTTCGATAGCGTCATGCAGTCGCTTGGTGAACGTGCCGAGGCACTCCAGCAGAATCAAGCAGAGCTGGATCAATCGCTTGAGCGTCTTGATGAGACGACCGATGGCCCCGGTCTTCGTGGATCCGATCAGAGCGAACCGAATGAGGAAATGCTTGCGAAACAGGCCGACGCGGCCGCTGAGCTGCTCGACGACGTTCGCGATGTCATCGAGCAAGCCGAAGAATCGCAGCCACTGCTTGCCAAAGAGCTCTACCAGGCTTTTCAAAAGGCCAATCGAGCTCAATTGCCCGAATCGCTCACTCAGGCGAGCGAATTGCTGCGTCGCGGATTCGACGCCGAAGCAGCGAACCAGTCAAGGAAGACGAGCCAACCAATTAGCGAACTTAAGAGCGACCTCGAAAATGCGGCCAAGGCAGTTCTGGGTGACCGCACCGAAGGCCTGCGTCAGGCAGCCGAAGCCCTCGAGCAACTTCGTCAAGGAATCTCAGCGGAGCAAACCGAGAAACCAAACAACGGTAAGTCGGGAAGCTCGCCGGAAGGCAACGGCAGTCAACGTCCATCAGAATCGCAGCGTGGTGGATCCTCTTCGACAGGGTTGAAACGTTTGACGGGCGATTCGTCTAACGCCGCACCGAACGCCGCTTCCGCTAAGGCGGCAACGGCGCCCGTTTCGGGTGACGGATTTCGTGCTTGGTCCGATGCCATGCGAGACGTTGAGGAGTTGGTCCAGCGGGAAGACCTTCGTTCGCGAGCAACCCAGATCCGCCAGCGTGTCCGCGAAGCGCGTGCCGAATTCAAACGCCACGCCCAACCACCACAATGGAGCACAATCGAGGACGTGATTGTGTCGCCACTACGGCAACTGCAGGCCGATGTCGAAGCCGAGTATCTGCGGCAAAGCCAGCCCGAGGCTGCCTTGGTTCCCATCGATCGCGATCCCGTTCCCGATGATTTCCAAGACGCCGTTCGCATCTATTACGAGCGGCTTGGCGAATCATGATCGATGGCGAGCTGTTCTTGGGTTCACCAAGATGGTGGCCGGTTGTCTTAGCCATTGGTGCGATCCAGTTGGTACTGGCGATCTGGTCATACCGCCGTCTTTCACCCGATCCGTGGCGTTGGGTTGCGGCAATGCTCAAGTGTGTCGGGGTTGGCCTGTTATTGATCTGCGTTCTGCAACCGATGCAACGCACCGAACGTCCAAAGCCTCAAGCGAACGTTCTCGCCATGATGATCGACGACAGCCATAGCATGCAGGTTCGTATCGAAGATGGTGATCTGTTAACTCCGGAGCAATCATTTGATCAAGCTGTCGTGGCTGCGATCGGCCAGCCCACACCCTGGCAATCACGCTTGGAACAAGATTTCGACGTGCGACGCTTTCAGTTTGGACAAACACTTCGATCCGTGCCCGATT
>JBCCJB010000279.1:0-5804 GCA_039028015.1 Planctomycetota bacterium | reverse complement strand
GTGCGGTCTTGGAAGTGCACGCACAGTGGCTGTTTCACGCACCTGATGGCAACGTTCAGGTCGGTCTGCGTCGGCTTCGTGATCTAACGCCAATTCCGACCATTTCACGATGGTCATGGATGGGTCTTCGTGGATCACGGCGCGGGATCGATTCCACGCATGGCATCATGGTCGCATCCGTCGCGATCTTTGGCGTCGTTGGCATCTTGTTGATGGGCCGCCATACCCAGCTGCCAGAGCGCGTTGCCAGTGGACTGCATCAATGGCTCGCGATGGTCGCCAGCTGGTTCGCCTAACAAGCTCGCAAAACCTAAAGTTGAGGACGCAAACGGCTATGTCAAATCGAGCTCGCCGCTTTGCCACTTGTGCACAAAATCCGGCAAACTTGGCAGCATGTTCTTGGCAACCAGGATCTCTTCCGCGGTCATCCAGTGCACCTCGGCGACTTCGTCTGGATTGGGAATGGGATCGACCGTGTCAGGAAACTCCGCCAGCCACCAAGCCAATCGCGTCCCCCAGGGAGTCACGCTGCGCCAGCAAAGCTGAATCGGCGTGACCTGGATACTGAGTTCTTCTTGCATCTCACGAACGAGCGCGTCGGTTTCGCTTTCGCCCGCTTCGATGCCGCCTCCGGGTAAGCAGAGTTTTCCCGGCGCGTTGACAGTCAGGCTACGTCGGATGACCAATAGCTTGGGACCCCGAAACATCACCCCAATCACACCACGTTTGCGCTGACGCCGAGATGGGGCTTGCGAATGCGTTCGCTGTTTAGGGGGCTGGTCCATCCCAAGGGTCTACCAGAACGAGAATAGACTAAGCAACCCGTCGAGACAAAGCCTGTCGACGGACGTTGATCACTTGAAGGGATGGCTCATGACTACTGATTCGTGAGATTCGGATAATGTGAGCAATAAAGGCAACTGGTTCGGCTTGACGACGTTTGCGTTGGGGAGTTATCCCTGGCGGCGTCGGCGTGACTAAAGCGTCACCGAGTGTCGTGTTCGGTTGACGCAATTCATGTCATGCCCTGTCAGTTGTTTGGTGTTTTCCTTAGTCGCACGAGTTGGATCCCCATGTGTCGCTTGATTTTGATCGGTCTGATTGCAGTCTCTACCACCACGCTCGCGTCAGCGGCTGAGTCCGTTCGATATCGCTGCGTGAATTGGAAAGCCAAACATATTCATGACACGAAGAAAGCGGACACCATTGAAGAAACGCTCAAGAAACTGAAATGTGAAGTCAAGCGGCACGCGCACAATGGACACGATGATGTCAAATACCGATGCAAAGAATGGAAGACGCTCGAGCTGAAGACTCACGACGAAGCCCACCAGTGGGAGGCTTGGCTCAAACAGTATGGCTTCGAAACGCAACACAAGCACTGAGATCGAAGGGCATCGAATCCTTCCAGCGCCAATATGAATTTGCCGGTTTCGCCGCTCAGCATCGCTTCGGTTGCCGCCACCGCGGTGCGGATGGTAAGCAATGCCGTCTCTGACGTGAAACCGGATTTTGCATCCGTGTTGTCCGAGTCGTCTGATCCCATCACGACGGACAATGTGACGCGCCAAATGATCGATTGGCTGACTGACCAAGGGTTCCAATTGAACGATTTGGCGTTGGGTGGAGCCATCCAGTGGGAATTAAATGATCATGGCCAACCGATAGTTGCCTATGATCATCCGTCGGCGGCAGCATTGGAATTATCGATTCGCGATTCGCCGGAGCTGGAACGCTCGCTGGCGAGCTGGCTGCGTGATCAACCCGGTCAACGTGGGTCGCTGTTGTTGGCTTGACGGCCACTGCGAAGCTGTCACACTGCGATCGCGCAGGAGGATATGCGAATTGGCTAGCAGACTGATTCGAAATCAGTTGCCGATTTATCGGTTGCGGGTTCGAGTCCCGTGTCCTCCGCTGACGTGTTTGGCACATGCTCGGCCCATCATGCGGCCGCCTCACCTTGGCACTGGCTGGGCATGAAAACGTGAATTCGCTGGGAATCACATCTTGAGCTGTGCCTTGGGTTATTCTTGAGGTTTGACCGTTTCGACGTTTCCAGTATCTGCAACCTGGATTCGCGATGTCACGCCTCGTTCTCTGATGCCCAAAAGAAATTCCTTGCTCCGCTTGAGTTTGTCATCGATGGTGGCATGGCTGGCCGCTGGAACCATCGGCGTTGTTCTCTTATCGCACTTGGAAGCTGATTCTCCGGTCAAGATGAATGTGGTGACCGCGGAGAATTCCTTGGACGATCGTTTGCTGTTGACCAAAATCCACGCTTTGATCGAGCAACGTTCGGACTCAATCAGTGAATCGGACATGACCGACTACGTCGAGACGATACCCATGACGGGAATCGAGTTCGAAATGATTGCGATCGACGGTGGCACGTTTGTAATGGGTAGCTCGCTTGATGAAACCGATCGACGCGATGATGAAGGCCCCGCCACGTCGGTAGCGGTGTCACCATTTTGGATGGGTCGATGCGAGGTGACTTGGGACGAGTACGAACCGTTCATGATCACCAGCGTTGATCGAGAAAAACACGGTGGTTGGAAAGGCTATCAACCCGATCAGCATGACCTGGTCGACGGTGTCAGCCAACCAACGCCGCCTTACACCGAAATGAGTTTTGGCATGGGACAGGAAGGTTGTCCTGCGATTTGCATGACACAGCATGCAGCCAACAAGTACTGCCAATGGCTGAGTGCCCAAACGAGTCACTTCTATCGCTTGCCGACGGAGGCGGAATGGGAATATGCCTGTCGTGCTGGGACGACGACGCCATACTCATTTGATGCCGACCAAATGAATGATTACGCGTGGTATTACGACAACAGTGATGATCGCTATCACGAAGTCGGGCAGAAGAAGGCCAACGCGTGGGGCCTCCATGACATGCATGGCAACGTCATGGAGTGGGTGGCCGACGCGTACGAGGAAACGTATTTCCACCAAATTGGGACGCTGGGCTCCGATCCGTTATTGATCCCAAAACGGATCTATCCTCGCAGCGTGCGGGGAGGAAGCTGGTACGACGATCCAGAGCAATTGCGCTCAGCATGTCGCCGTGGAAGCGAGGCATCGTGGAAGGCTCAAGACCCACAATTGCCACGAAGTCTGTGGTATCACACCGATGCGACTTGGGTGGGATTTCGAGTCGTTCGTCCGTTGGCCAAACCGGATGTCGATACGCTGGATACGTTCTGGAACAGTGCCACGGGTCAACGTTAATCAGGCTATGTTGATCGTTTGATGACGTTTCAATCGGCCAAGTTTTATTCCCAAACGCGAGAACAACGTTCTTATGACTGACACTCAGTTTCGTCGTCAATTCATTCAGTCGACTGTGGCCGCAGGCGTTGTCAGTGCTGCCAGTACCGGTACGGCACCACGCGTGCACGCGCAGTCCAACGATGACACGATCCAAATCGCGCTGATCGGTTGTGGTGGTCGCGGGACGGGCGCTGCCAACGATGCCATGCAAGCTGACAATGCTCGGGTCAAGTTGGTAGCGATGGCGGATGTCAGTGAGGTTCACATCACGCGAAGCCTCAATGCCCTTCGTAACGAGAACGAGGAGAATCCTGATCGAATTGATGTGCCGCCGGAGCGACAGTTTGTCGGCTTGGATGCCTACCAAAAAGCGATCGATTCGTTGCGGCCCGGCGATATCGCGATCTTTGCGACACCACTGGCATTCCGCTGGGTGCACTTTCAAGCCGCGATCGATCGTGGCGTGCACGTGTTTATGGAAAAGCCGTTGACGGCTGATGGGCCTTCCTCAAAGCGGATGATGGACTTGTCGACGCAGGCCGACGCCAAGAATCTTAAGGTCGGCGTGGGTCTGATGGTTCGGCACTGTCGCGGGCGGCAAGAGTTACATGCTCGCATTCAAGATGGTCAGATCGGCGACATCGTCGCGATGCGAGCTTATCGCATGCATGGACCGATTGCGTCGGCGTTTTCCAAACGTAAACCCGAAAGCCAATCTGAAGTGCTTTGGCAAATCGAGCGTTTTCACAGCTTCATTTGGGCCAGTGGTGGATGCTTTAGCGATTTCTACATCCATCAGATCGACGAAATGTCATGGATGAAGGATGCGTGGCCGGTCAAGGCGCAAGCGCTAGGTGGGCGTCACTATCGCGGTGATTGGGTCGATCAGAATTTCGACACCTACTCGGTGGAATACACGTATCCCGATGGATCAAAATTGTTCTTTGATGGTCGTTGTATGTTGGGTTGTCGCAATGACATGTCGAGTACTGCTCACGGAAGCAAGGGTTCCGCAATTGTCAGCACGTCAGGGCACACGCCGGGGAAGGTTCGCATTTTCAATGGACAAAAGCAAAGTCGACGTGACGTCGCTTGGGCATTTCCACAACCTGAAACAAGTCCCTATCGGCTTGAGTGGGTTGATCTGTTGGACGCCATCATTCACGACCGCCCTTACAACGAAGTAACACGTGGCGTCGAAGCAAGTCTTGTGACGAGCATGGGACGGATGGCCGCGCACACGGGACAAGAAATCACGCTGGAACAAATGCGGAAGTGTCCGGATGAGTTTGCACCGAACATCGATCGACTCACCGTCGACGGACCGGCTCCCGTGATGCCGGATGCCGAGGGTCGCTATCCGGTTCCCCAGCCGGGAATTCTTAAGAAGTCAGAGTACCAACTGGCGGCGATGACCTAAGGACTCGTCCGCAAATAAGTTATCGAATGAGCCGAAACGCGTTAGCGTCAGTTCTCGTGGAAACCGGGGCTATCGCTCATCGGCTCATTTTGGAATCGGTAATTCAATGATGGATGACGCCTAATTGTCGCGCTCGCGTGCGTCTTGCTTCTGATTTCACATGCCGGAATAGCTTTGCGTTAAAGCAAAAAACCCGAGGCGGACTCGTCCGCCTCGGGAATCGTGCTTGCGAAAGCGTTGGATCGACTGGTTCGAAGGAGTTGTTACCAGTTCAAATCCGAGCCGACATACAGTCCGTGCAATAACAAACTATCGTCGGCGTGAATGGCCGAAGCGTTTGCTGACGAGCTGTAGTCCCGGGCGAAGCCCGCTGTGGTCGCGATGCCCGTCGCACCGAGCAAGCGATATCCAAAGCGTGCCGTAATGCCGTTGGAAACACGGTAGCCAACCCCAAAGTCAATTTCGCCGAGGGTTGCTAACACGGTGTCGGACGACCTGAAGTCGATATCGACGCCGGGCATCGCTTGTAATTCCGCGAGGTTAAATGAGGTGCCCAAGCGGTGGGTTTGTTCGATGTCGTTGCCATAGATACCGAAGTTGCCGCCAACGTTCAAATTGATGCGGTTGCCCAGGCAGTAGTTCAAACGACTGCCAAACTGATAACCGAAGAGGTTGTTTTCGATTTCGGTGCAGTCACAGATATCGTGTCCTGTGAATCCAGCCGGACCATCGACGTCAAAGTTGAGAATATCCGTATCATCAATCTGGAACCAGCGAAAACCGTGGCTGGCTAAGATTTGCACTTTCCCATGACAAGGTCGCACCAGAGGTCCGCCCAAGCCACCAAATCCAAAGCGGGGTCCACAGGTGTTACCACACTGATTGGTGTTGCACGAACCATAGCCACCAATGCCACCAAATCCGGCACCGAGGCATCTTGCCAAACCACCACCACCGCAGTTGATCGCCGCGGCCCGTTGAGCTCCCATCAGACCAAAGCTAAACAGATTGAGCTCAATTCCCTGGAATGACACGTTGCGGCGGGACTGGACCATCGTCGCTTCCGCGATCGAGTCGGTGCCGGCGGTCGTACCGTTGCTGTCCGCAT
>JBCCJB010000278.1:0-5828 GCA_039028015.1 Planctomycetota bacterium | reverse complement strand
CTTTTTCGTCACCCAGCACGACACTTGACGCCGATTTGACGCGAGCCAAATCGGATTCGATCTGCGGATGATCCACGCGGTCATATTCGCCCACTAGCACCGCGTGCGCTTGATATCGAATCTCGTTTCGATAACGCATCTGGCGAGCAACGCTTTCCTGGTAGGACGTTTGTTTGATCGCGGCTCCCAGTTTCACGTCACCGCTGAAGTCGAAGTCTTGTTCGTGAACAAAAGCCGGCAAATTTAGGTTTTCTCGGATTTCTAAGACCAACTTTTGTGCTCGGCCCTGCGATCCTTCACCGACGAACGTGTAGGCCAGGATCATCCATGGCCCTTCGACTTCGGTCAGCTTGTAGGCACTCGTCGCATCAGCAGCAACGCGTCCCCGCGGCTGAAACATTCGCAATAGTGAGGGACCATCCGCTGATGCGCTGCGATTCGGCCAGGCTTGCGAGGCAACGCAAATCAGAACGCACAACAGGGATCGTTGAAACGATGATGGGGGCAACACGCGTGAAGTTCCTGAAATCGGGGACGTGATATCGGAGACGTGACATCGGAGACTGGGGCTCAACCAATCGATGCCAATCCGTAGCAAATCCCGATTGCCAAAGTCAATCAACGTCGTGCCTAATCAAAAGTCAGACCCATCCGATCATCAATCAAAGAATTTCGCGAGCGTTTCGGGCTTGGGTTTGGGCGTCAGCCAGGAAACAACCACCATCGTCACCAGTGAACTGGCAACCATCGCCACGACTGGCATCATTTGGTACGGCTCTGCTTCGCCCGATGGAATTCGCAACACAAACGCACTGAGCCCACCTTCTTCCAGCGGAAACTGAGTGCCTTGGTAGAACAGAATGATCCATGACGTGATTGCGGCGAAAACGCCTGAAATAGCACCCGCAGCGGACAGACCTCGCCAGTAGAGTGCAGCTAACACGATTGGAAATAACGCGCTAAACCCACTGAAGCACCACACGCCCAAGGCGAACACGCTGCGTGGGTTCTGGAGCGACAACAAGTATGTGATGACGACGATGCCGATGATGAACACGCGGGTGAGCAGGAGCTGCTGGGCATCACTGACATTGGCTTTCCCGCGATAGTGGGTCACGATGTCGTTGGTGAAAATCGTCCCAACGCACAGAAACTGACTGTCCAAGCTGGACATGATCGCGGCGAGAATACCGGCAGCCAAAAAGCCGCCCAAAATTGGGCCAGTCTGCGTTTTGACCAGGAATGGCAAAATCGTATTGGCATTGGCCGGCAAGGGTGGACCTGGCGGTCGCAAATCAGGATTGCCATAGGCAGCCACGGCCCAAACGCCAACCAAAACGCAGGGCACCCAAACGATCATGATGAAGACGGGGTGCGCGACGACGGGCAATTTAAACGTGTTCGCGTTCTTTGCCGTCATCCAGTGCTGAAACAGGTGCGGGAACATTCCCACGGAAAGCGGCACCAGCAAATAAGTGAAGAACTTCAACTTGCTCATGTCCGAACGGGTGGATTTTTCTTCAGGCAACGATTCGCTGAGCGTTCGCATGCTTTCAATCAGCGAGTCGCCACCACCGAGCTTGCGAGCGATCACATAGAACGTCACCACTCCCAAAACCATAAACACAAGCGTTTGAAAGGTATTGGCCCACGTCGTGCCACGCATCCCACCAAAGAACACGTAGACCAGAACCACAACGCAAATGATCAACGATCCGTATTGAGGCGGAATCCCGCCCGATAAGGCTCGATCGATGCCCGAACCATCGGGTTTCATGACTTCGAAAAGATCGGGCGCCAAACCAGCCGTCATGGCTTGCATGACAGCACCACCTGAGATCACGCCGATGAGGAGATAGGGAATGACGAGACCCACAAGAACGGGAAACATCAGCAACCCAATGAAATCGCTGTCCAAACGATCCCGGAAAAACTCAATTTGCGTGCTGTAGCCATTTTGCCGCGCGAACTTCCAGACTTTGACGCCGATGACGAAAAAGCAAAGCGAATGGATGATGCCGCTGCTGCTGGCCAGCATTCCGTAGACACCGATGCCTTCGCGAAACGCTTCACCGCTGCTGCCGACCAACGCAAACGCGGTCATCGTGGTCCCAAACATGCTCATCAGCAGCAGGAAAGGACCGATCGAATGGCTTGCAACCTGATAATCTTCCCGGGTGCCCTTGAACAACCGGCTGCTGAATAGCCCCAGTGACAAGAGCAGCGTCAGGTAGATCGCGATGATGATTAATTGGGGAACGCCTGGTGGCATCAGTTCGCTCCTTCGTCCTGGACCGACGTGTCCGATTGCGCGATGACCGCTGCGACCGTCGCATCATCAATGGGCCAAGCGATCCGCGTTGCGATGAACCAGGTGATCGAGGCAGAGATCGAAATCCCGGCATGCCATGCCAAACCAATCGGCATGAACCCGAAAACCAGGGTGTCGTCGGTCCAAAACCAATTATCTTGGTGCAAAATTAGTAGAGCGATCACAATCACAGTGATCACGATCGGACCGGGACGTCGATGAGACGTCGACTTGCCAAGTGACGACGCGTTTGCGTCGGAGGCAGGATCAGCAGGCATGGAGGTTGCCGGGTGCGGGGCCGGGAGAAGCGAAAAGTAATTGAGGGAGGCGTCGTCAGGCGGGATTGTAGTCCGAGCGTCCCGCGAACCGAAACTACCCCAAAGGCTGTCTCTTCAGCTGATCGCGGAAACAGCAGCGGATTGTTTGCGAGTCTTCACGTTTGAACGCCATGATCGCGACAATTGCAACGCTGAAACTCGCCGAGCCATCGCTGCTCTCTGATGCATCGTTTTCGATTCAATCATCGATTCTGATGCGGGCGTTAGGCTGTGGTGATGTGCTGGTTCAAGAATGGGGCATTAGTTGGGAGTTACTACTGACCCTGGCCGTCGCGATGTGGTTGGTCGTTGGCTTGACCTTGCGTTTGGCGACGACCGAACTGATCGCGCTATCGGGTTTGGCGGTTCTGATCGTTGCGCAGGAATTGACTGGCACAACGAATTTGCCGTCACCGGCGGAGGCGGTTGCGGGCTTTGGCAATGAAGGCCTGATTGCAATCGCTTTGCTCTTTGCGCTCGTCGCTGGGCTGGAACTGACCGGTGGAACGGAGATGGCGACGGGGTGGTTGCTGAGCCGAGCCAAAAGTCTGACCGACGCGCAGCTGCGAATGCTGATTCCCGTTGCCGGTTTGAGCGGTTTTTTGAACAACACGCCCGTCGTCGCCGCGTTGCTACCGGTCGTCAATGACCTCAGCAAACGATTGCGTGTCAGTCAAAGCCATCTGCTGCTTCCGCTTTCCTATGCGGCCATTTTGGGCGGCATGTCGACGCTGATTGGCACCAGCACGAATTTGATCATTCGCAATTTGTATGACGATCAAATGAAAGCCGCTGCGATGGCCAATGATGTCGCTGGCCAAGCGACGTCCGAGCTATCCGGTCTCAGTTTTTTCACACCGGCGATTGTCGGTTTGCCCGCGACGCTGATTGGGCTGATTTACATCGTTACCCTTTCGCGGTTGCTGATTCCCGAGCGGACGCCCGCGGTCAGCGTGGGTGATGATCCGCGGAAATACACCGTCGAAATGCAAGTCGTTTCATCGGGGCCACTCGTTGGACGCACGCTTCAGGAAGCCGGGCTGCGAGCGTTGCCGGGACTTTATGTGGCCGAGATCCAGCGGGCTGATGGTCGCATCGAACCCGCCAAACCGGATCAACGCATTTACAGCGATGACGTTTTGATTTTGGTTGGCGCGTTAGAGAGCGTTGTGGATCTGAGGAAGATTCGCGGTCTGCAAACACCCGGCGGTCAATCACGAAAACTCGAAGTGCCAGCGTGGCGGCGTACTCTGATCGAAGCCGTTGTGAGCTCGCGGTGCAGTTTGATTGGCAAGACGATTCGCGAGGGACGCTTCCGCAGCAATTACAACGCGGCGGTGGTGGCGGTCGCCCGCGGAGGACGTCGCTTGAAAGGCAAATTGGGTGATGTGCGGATTGAAGCGGGCGATGTGTTGCTTCTCGAAACGTCGCGTTCGTTCATGCTTCGACAACGAAGCAGCACCGATTTCTATCTTGTCAGCACAGTTGAACGCGGCGAAGTGCGCCGTCACGAGCGTGCACCGCTAGCCATCGCAGTCATGGTCGCCATGGTGATCTCGGCAGCACTGGGTTGGTTGTCGATCGTCACCGCCGCGATGTTGGCGACCCTAGCGATGATTGCCTTGCGATGCTGCACCACGGCAGAAGCGAGACGAAATGTTGATTGGTCATTGCTGATCATCATCGGCTCGGCAATTGGAATCGGTGAAGGCCTGCGAAAATCCGGTGCTGCGAACATGATTGCAGATGGCTTGATTTCGATGGCCGACAACAACGTGATTGCCACGTTGGTCGCTGTTTATTTGGCCACGGTGATCTGCACCGAACTGATCACCAACAGTGCCGCGGCAGCGCTGATGTTCTGGATCGCGTGGGGCGCCGCAGATAATCTCAACGTTTCGCCGACGCCGCTGGTGTTGGCGGTGATGATCGCGGCATCGGCAAGCTTTATCACACCGTTTGGCTACCAGACCAACATGATGGTCTATGGAATTGGTGGCTATCGCATGCGTGATTATCTGGTCTTCGGTCTACCACTGAGTGCGATCGTAATGATCACCGCGGTCGTTTCAATCTCGTGGTGGTACGGTTTGGCATAGCCGGTACACTGGCTCCGCAGGCCGTCGCGAGGATGACGGTTACGGATCGCCCGAGTTGAGTTTGTTGATGAGTGAATTGCCCCCTGATGATTCCAATCCAACCGGTTCTGGTTCTGAATCGGGCGGCGATCCTCCGGCCAATCAAGCGTTGCGGGCTCGCGTTCCCGACGACGTGGCTGGCGGCACGTTCAGCACAGGCGCGATTGTGATGACAGGACCCAGCGAATTCGTTGTTGACTTTTTGCAGACGATTGGACGTCCGCATCGTGTTGCAACTCGCGTGATCATTCCTCACCCGGTGATGCCGCAATTCATTGATGCGTTGTCGAAGAACTTGGATATCTATCGCGATCGTTTTGGCGAGCCGCAAGTGCCGACACCACCGGCCAATCCCGATGCGAGGCGACCGTCACCGCAAGAGATTTATGATGATCTGAAACTGCCCGATGAAGTGCTCAGTGGTACCTACGCCAATGGAGTCATGATTGGGCACGGAGCGACTGAATTCGGATTGGATTTCTTAACGAGTTTCTTTCCGCAATCGGCCGTCAGCGCTCGGGTGTTCCTGTCAGCGGGTCAGGTGCCGCGTTTGCTCGATTCGCTGAAGGGTGCGGTGAATCAATTGCAGCAGCGACGACGTGATGCGGATGGTTCGGGCCCAGACGATTCTGACTCGCCGCCACAGTCCTATTGATTCGAACTGACACCGCGAGACTGCGATGGCTTCGCTGCCCCTCATGTCGAATTTGCCGCGTGCGGCGTTGCCGACCGGTGAACCTCTGATTTTGGCGAGCGGGTCCCCGCGTCGTAAAGAACTCTTAAGCTCAGCGGGTTATACCTTTGAGGTGCTTCCCGCTTCCGATGAAGCCGAGTGTGGCATGTGCAGTCGTGAAACTGCACCCGAAATGGTCGCTCGTTTGGCGTATCGCAAAGCTGCCGATGTCGCGACGCGCAACGCGATTCAATCACGAACCTCGGGTGCATTGGTGCTCGGTGGTGACACGGTGGCATCGTGCGCGGGTCAAATTTTGGGGAAGCCCAAACATCGTGACCACGCCGAGTCGATGTTGCGATTGCTATCAGGCCGAAAGCACGAGGTTT
>JBCCJB010000277.1:0-5841 GCA_039028015.1 Planctomycetota bacterium | reverse complement strand
TGTCATGTCGGGCCTACCCAGCACGACGGGTTTGTAAACATCCTGCGATTACGACGGCCTTCCGAGTTCGTCGAAAAATCGACGCAACGACGGACTTGGAAGTCCGTCGAACCAAATCAAGAAAAACCGCTCGAATCGGGCTTGACTTACTGCTCGACAGGTGTACTATCTTACCGATACACCAAAACAGCAGTTCACCTGTGTGTTGACTTATGCTCCTGCACATCGAACCTTCCAACGGCCAGCCGATCTATGCCCAAGTGGTTCAGCAGGTGAAGTTCGCGATCGCCGACCAAACACTGCGTCCGGGACAACTGCTTCCCAGCGTGCGGCAGCTGAGCACGCAATTGGCGTGCAACCCAAACACGATCGCACGGGCGTTTCAGCAGCTTCAGTCGGAACGCTTGATCGAAACACTGCGTGGTCGCGGCGTTGTGGTCACGCCGTCGGCACCGGCTGTCTGTCAAAAACAACGGCAATTAATCCTGGCCGGTTCCATCCGAGAACGGCTGGCCGATGCCATGCGGGCGGGAATGAGCACTGCCGAGATTCAAACGTTAGTGAACGACTTACTGACCGAGCTCGATGGCACCATTGTGCCAATCAACGCTGCTTCACCGGATCCCACAGCCCCTGAAGATTCACCGTCGCCACAAAGGCCATCCACTGAGCAACCACCATGATTGATGGAACCTGAACCAGCGTTGGCAACTGGGTTCGGTTTGACTGGCGATTGATCGATCGCGAAATCCAAAACTCCAACGCAACAAAATGTTATGAACAATTCGTTTCGACCTTGCATTGGCTGCCGCAATGTCTGCTGTGATCACCACCGATAATCTGACGATGCGTTTTCGTGATTGCGATGCCCTAACGGGAATCACGTTGGATATCCCGCCAGGTCAAGTCTTCGCCATTTTGGGTGAGAACGGCGCCGGCAAAACAACACTGATTCGAATCTTGACCGGTTACCAGAAACCAAGTTCGGGGCAATGCCGTGTATGCGGCCTGGATCCGTCGACCCAATCGCTGCTGGTCCGCCGACAGATTGGTTACGTCTCCGATAACCCAGCGTTATATGACTGGATGCGAGTCGGTGAGATCGGCTGGTTCGCGGCAGCGTTCTATCCCGACGGGTTTTTGGAAAACTATCGCGACTCGATTCGACGTTACCAGATCCCGGAAGACCGCAAAATCAAACAGCTGAGCAAAGGCATGCGAGCCAAAGTCGCCTTGTCACTCGCGTTGGCTCACGATCCCGAGCTATTGATCTTGGACGAACCGACCTCGGGTCTCGATCCCAAAGTGCGTCGCGAATTCTTGGAGAGCATGATCGACCGTGCCGTCACCGGTCGAACCGTGTTCCTTTCGAGTCATCAGATCGCGGAGGTCGAGCGCGTTGCCGATTGGATCGCAATCTTGCACCGCGGTCAATTGCGTTTGTGCCAGCCATTGGATCAGCTCAAAGGTTCGATGACCGAATTGATGATCACGATCGATGACGCAACCGTTGCCGTGCCCCGACCACCCTCGCCCGCAGTGCTTATTGACGAACATCGTGACGGACGACAGTGCCGGATGATCGTCCGTGATTTCAGTCCGAACATGTCATCCGCCATGAGCCAAAGCACCGGAGTCAGCGACGTGCGAATGCGGCCAATGTCTTTGGAAGACATTTTCATCTCATTGACGCGAGGGCAACGCGATGCGGTCGATGCTGATATGAATGCGGCCCCAGAGAGGGCCGAATCGAACGTCGATCGTGATCAAGATTCCCTCACCGAGCCCGCTGTGTTTGAGACAAACGCATGAGAGCGATCTCCGCCCGAACAGGCGCTTTGGTTTGGAAAGAGTCACGACAGATGATGCCGTTGTTGTGGCTGTTGTTGGGTCTCGGAGTCTTCTTTTGGTGCCTGCTTCAAATCGGTCCCGATCCGAACATCCAACTGTGGTCGTCATGGTTAGCTATTGGACTACCAGCGATATTTGCGTCCGGCATCGGACCAATGTTGGTCAGCCAAGAAAAGGAATCTCGCACGATCAAATGGTCGACCGGACTTCCTGTCGAACCATCGCAGGTTTTCCAAACCAAATTATTGGTGGCCATCGCCGGCTGGCTTGTGCTGTGGATCTTCGCCCTCGTGATCACCAATGTCGGCGCTGCTTCGACGCCAATCGGTCTGATCACCATGCCATCGACCGAGAACTTTCATCCGGTGTTGTGGGTGATTCATGGTTTGTACTTGTTGCTCGTTAGCTTCGCGCTGTCGTGGCGATTGCAGACCGGTTTTGCGGCGATGCTATGGATGCTGCCGCTGGCCTATCTGCCGGCACTGCTGGCTTCGATCACTCTAGAGTCTGCTGAGTCGATTGGCTGGCGATCCCAGTCGCCGACAGTTTGGAATCAACTGACATTCGGCTTCACTCTGCCCTGTCTCGGGGTCGCGTTCTGGCTAGCGTGGAAGATGTGCGACAGCTATTTGATGCCAGCATCGCCGCCGCGCGTGACTCGGAAACCATCAAACACGAACACGCCAGGCAAGCTCGACGCGTCATCAATCTGGCGACCGCCGACGGTGATCCCCGAAACGGTGCGTCCCTTTGGACCCACATCGGCGTTGCTCTGGCAATCGGTTTGTGACCAGCCGCGGGCGATCATTGCGCTGGGGCTTGTGACGGTGATCGGTTTGGGCAGCTTTCCTTGGATGAGCCAAGAAGCACGTGCCGCGTGGATTGGCGTGCTCGGTTTGGCCGGTTCCTCATTGCTGGGTGTTTCCGCGTACACGGGAGCCGGCGCATCCCTTTCGATGCGATTCCTTGCCGATCGCGGGATTTCACCAACCCGCGTTTGGATCACACGCCATGGTTCACGCATCTCAATTTTGTGCACGGGTTTGATCCTGCTGGCATTGACCCTGACATCGGGTTACCGATCACCGAACATCGAGAACTTACCGCTGCCGTCGCTTTGGACCATGACGTTGATGGCCATGGCGATGTACTGGGTATCGCAATGGATCAGCCATCTGGTTCGCATCCCCGCTGCGACGGCGTTTTTGTCATTGGTCATCGGTTCATTGGCGATCGTTTATCTGGGCACCAGCGTCATTGCGATGGCTTTGCCGGTTGGGCTGATCGTGATTTGCATTTTGTTTCCTGTGATCGCCACTTGGTTGACCATGAATTGGCACATGAAACATGATCGACCGATGCTGTTTTGGATCATCCACTTTGTGGCGTTCGTTCTCTTTTTGGCAGTTCCGCCTGCTTGGGCCAAGTTCTCCATCCGCGATGTCCCGCAGCTCAGCACACAGCGACGTGAGGAACTAACGTCGATGGCCAAATCACTGGCTCCGGCACCGACCACACTAATGCCGATCGCGCCGGCAGCTCGACCTTTCGATCATTGGTCGTCGAATTCGTCGGCTTCCACGTCCATTGCCGACCATATCGCATCGATTGAATTGCTATCCGATGCACCGGAGTCATGGGTCTCGTTGGCCGGTGACTCGGATCTGCCACTCAAAGCTGATTCAAGCTTGATTTATCAATCAATTGGTTCCGCATATCAATGTTTGATGAGTTACCAGTTTATGCGGGCACCCGCCGCGACTGATGCTTCTACGGTAACGACCAAACCACAATCGTCTGAACAACGATTGCTTGCTTGGATCGACACGCTGACCACGATGGCCTCGCGGCTGCGTAAAAGCCCGCGTTGGATTGACCAAGATGCTGCCACAGAGATTGAATTGCATCTGCATCGCATCACCACGCGACAAAGCGTTGACAGCCTGCAAGATCGGTCCGAGATCATTTCGGCAACACAACTGCTGAATGATTCTGAAGGTCGCAATGCAGCACGCCGGCAAGCAGTTCTTCGATCCTGGGTCGACTACCAACGACAGATTGACAGAGACCAGTTACCCAACCACTTCGGCGGCTACTTTAACCTGACCGATTGGCTTCCCGAGCGAGCAAGTGTTCCCAAGGCTTGGGCAATCAATGATGCCATTGAAACGATCGTGGATATCACCATTGAAATGATCGATGCCGCCGAGAACGGCGATTCACTAACGCCTTTCCGCGAAGCGATGGCACGTCTGACCCATGGTCGATTCGCAGACTTCCAAACGTCGGCTTATGCGGAAACGCGCGACCCGAACGGCTTTTCTGATGACTTGAGACCGTTTTTCTTCAGCAGTGGCTACCCGGCAGCGAACTGGTTCCGTTCATGGGAGTTTGAACAATGAGGTACGGATCGAGTTGGCTTTATCGAATTGCCGTTGTGATTCCGCCGCTGGGATTGACCGTAATCTGCTTGCTCAGCTGGATTCAAGCCTACACCGCCACAGCGGCCATCAAGACGCAGGTTGACGATTGGAAGCGCCAGGGAATTCCGACAGGTCATACCTCATTGGTCGAAGCGATTGATCGTACAAGGTCCAAAGAGTTTTCATCCGAATGGGCTGACATCCTGTTTGCATCTTGGGCGTTTAAAGACGAGCTACCCGAAATGCACAACGGTGGCCGGGAAATCGAGCAACTAAATAATGTTGATGGTTCGCCTAACAGTGAAACCGAGCGACGATATCACCAAGCCGTGCTACAGCGATGGAAAACGCAGTCGGACGGCGTCGGCCAAGCAATCGATCAGCTTATCGAAACTCAGTCAGACATCGCGCAGCCGGTGTGGTTGCCGATTGCGATCCAAGGTCCGCATCTTTTTTCCAGTTGGCCCAACAACGGGATCGCACTGTTTGAACAGCAAGCATTTGATGCCGCATTGGCGATCGGGGATCAAGCATTCGCGATGCAGTTCCTCACGCGAATGCATGCTGTTGCTTCGGCAACCACCGGTTCATGGAGTTACAACGGCTTATATGATCGATATGGTTTGAAGCATCAACTGTTAGAGAATATTCGTCGGTCGTTGGCTTACGCTTTTTGGTCTGATGACCAGCTTCGAACCCTTGAAGATCTAACCACCCTTAGCACTCCGCTTCAGGTGCACTGGGAACGTTCGATCCAGGCCACACGAGCGCTAACACTCGCCAATTCGCAACTCGGTGTCTTCGAGTTGAAAGCCTATCACATGTCTGAATGGCCCGGCGTGCCAATTTCCGCGGCGTCCATCTTGGACAGTTTTGACTTGCTGGAGACCCTATCAAACATTCCAGGGGTGGGTTCTCTAAATCACAGCCAAAAAGTCAGGAAATGCACCAGTGAATTTCGAGACCGGCAGCTTGATGAATCGATAGACCTAACGGCCATCCCTTTTGCCTGCGATCGCCACAATGCAATGCTGCATCGTCATGGGCTGTATCTTTATCCCGATTTGCTAACCAAGCATATGATCCACTGCCTGTGGACACGCACATGTTTGGCTGTTGAACGTTTTCATCAACGAACGGGTCGCTTTCCTGATGCACTTGATGAACTGGCCTCGATCGGCGTCTCATCTTCAACTTGGCACTGGGCTTCCGCTGATTCGTTTGGTTATCAGATTACGAAACCGGACATGGAGGCCGTTGTCTGGATTCCCGATTTGTCGAGCATGAGATCAAAGAGCGTTGTTCGAATGGCCCAAGATCAATTGCCGACGAGTCCGGGCGATCGCAACGAGATTGACGAGTCCCGCGTCGCTCGTATTCGCTGAGCAAACTTTCTTAGCAAACAGTTCGCGGTTTTCAGCAATCGACACGAGGCCGTGCACTCCCCACAACGTGACGCTCGCGACCGGTTGTCGTGGCGTTCGGATCGACCGATATTACCGGCCGGATTCCCACGCCCTCCTTTTATGCTACGCAACCGATGAGCCATTTCCCCGACGTCGACACG
>JBCCJB010000276.1:0-5864 GCA_039028015.1 Planctomycetota bacterium | reverse complement strand
CGCGATGGGATCTCGCGGCGTTAGCTGTTTCATCATGCGAACGGCAAGCAGCGATGTTGCCGGCATGGAAACATTGACCGGATTCGTTGGGGGCATGCTCCTGCGCGTCGTGGGAACCGTTGCGTTGTTCCTAATCACGAGTTATTACTTTGTCGTTAATGAAACGTGGCTCGCCAGTTGGGTGCTCGCCTGGCATGTTGCGTTACTCAGTGACGATGTGATTCGCTTTGCACGAGCAAGGCCGACTTGAATTGGCGAACCCACCGCCGCCTTCCATTTCATCCCAGCCCGACCCACGCGAGTTGATGTCGCTCTTTTTTCTTGCCGCCCACGATCCCACCGAACACGCGATTCCACATGCACTGCATGACTCACCGCTCCTGAAGATTCCGTTTGGTGGCGAGAGCACCAACATTCCGGCGCTGGGTGTTCGCGATGGCTACTACGAATTCTATGTCACGAACCACCTGATGATGTCGGTTGTGGTGGGATTACTGTTGATTGCCGCCGGCGTGCTGTGTTCGCGGAAGATCAGCATCTATCACGGCCAGGGCATCACGCGATACCAAACCAAAGGTCGTCTGTCGCAGCTGTTCGAAACGATCTGCGCTTTCATTCGCGATGAGGTCGCCTATCCAAACTTGCAAGGGCTGACCGACAAGTACATCCATTACATTTGGACCGTCTTCTTCTTCATTCTGTTTGCCAACATTCTGGGCGTGATCCCGTTTGGTTACATGTTGCAGCTGGCAACCGGCAACGACGCCTACTCTCACTGGGGCGGCAGCGCGACGGGCAATCTCTCTTTGACGGCGATGCTGGCGATCACGTCTTTGTTCGCAATCATCTTTATTGGGATTCGCGAAACCAGCGTTAAAGACTTCTTCAACCACTTCAATCCCATTGGTTGGGAGGGCGGCATTTTGATGTTGCCTATCGCACTGATGCTGTACGTGCTTGAGTGGTTGAGCTTGCTGATTAAGTGCTTTGTTTTGGCCATGCGATTGTTTGGCACGATGATGGCGGGCCACTTGGTGCTGGCTGCCTTCGTTGGACTTATTTTTGCGGCACGTGCCGCAGGCGATTCAATGGCTTACGCCGTCAGCGTCCCGGTGGTGTTGGTCGGAACCGGTTTGACGCTGCTGGAATTGTTTGTCTGTTGCCTTCAAGCATTCATTTTCACGTTCCTGACCGTTCTGTTCATTTCGGCAACGGCCGTCCATGAACACGATGAGCATCTCGATGACAATCCCGATGCGTTATCCGATGCCGGACAAATGGATCCTGACAAGGTCTTTGATCCCGGCCGCATCAGCCCCATGGTCGGAACGAGCTGACATCGGTCTGGACGCGAGCAGAGCCGGTCACGAACAGAGTCGGTCACGAATATGGCCGTTCACAATTAGGGCCAGACGCCAACTTGGACGGATCAGCCAAAGCGTTCAATCAATGACCGTGGCAGCCGCCGGCATCGCTCGATGCAAGTGACTGCGCTGGGCATTGGGCAGCATGAAACGAATCGGACATTTTTCCGATTCTTTCGCGTCAAACCCCCGGTCGGTGCCCTGACGGGCTGACCAACTTGGTCTATTCTCTCGCTCGACCTTATCAAGCTCTCCCCTCTATCCCTATCGCTCAAAACCAAACGGAGCAATTCGAAGATGTTAGAAATGGCAATGATGTTGGCCCAAGAACTCGCCGCATACGATTTTGGCCGGATGGGTCTGGGCATCGGCATCGGTTTGATCATCATTGGCGCGGGCTTGGGTATCGGACGCATCGGTGGCAGTGCCGTCGATGCGATGAGCCGTCAACCCGAAGCTGGCGGACGCATTCAAACCGCCATGATCATCGCAGCAGCCTTGATCGAAGGCGCGACCGTGATCGGGCTCGTCTTTATCCTGCTTTGCCGCGGTTAATGCGATCATGTTGGGTCTGGTTGCATCTTGGTTCCCATCCAGGATTGGGTTGATGAGATTCTCGATTGTGTTTTTGGCCGTGCTGGGATGTGCCACGATCGGCACATTGCCAACCATGGCTGATGACGTGACCGCCGACGCCGATTCGGCCCTGATGGAGGCGGATGAGAGTGGGGATCACGATAGTGAATCCCACGACCATGAGGGCGAAGGTCATGGCGACGGCGAACATGGTGACGATCATGCGGCAACCCCGTTGTTGTCGTTTGACATCGGATCCGCGATTTGGAATCTGATCATCTTTTTATGCGTGCTGGCGATCCTTTCCACGTTTGTGTGGCCAAGTGTGCTTGGCGGATTGCAGGCCCGAGAAGAAAAGATTCGCGAGGATCTCGAGGCGGCAGAAAAGGCGAATGTGGATGCCAAAGCATTGCTTGCTTCCTACGAGTCCAAACTCAACGATGCCAATTCACAGGCCCAGGCAGTTTTGGCGGACGCTCGCAAAGACGCTGAGTCTCTGCGTCAGCGAATCGTGGACGAAGCGAAATCCGAAGCGGCCGCCCAACGTGATCGTGCTCTTGCCGATATCGACAACGCCAAGAAGGTCGCGATGGCCGAAATGGCATCCCAAACATCATCCTTGGCGATGCAGGTCGCTCGAGGTGTCGTTGGTCGTGAACTCTCACCAGACGATCATGCTGACTTGATTCGTGATGCCATGCAAAACGTCCCCAGTCAAAACTAAATTCATCATGCTTGTGACCGTCCGCCCGGCCCAAACCTAGACCACGGGTCGATCGGTCGGTTTTTCAATCGCTTGCTTTCTCCTGAGAAGATTTAGACGTGTCCTCCCCCGCTGACGGCTCCAACAACGCTTCGCATCAAACCGTGTTGGATGTGGGCGCCGAGCAGTTCGGCAAGACATACGCTCGGGCACTCTTGGGTGTGACTCAAGCCCAAAACGCGACCGACGACGTGTTGGCCCAACTCGCCGAAATCGTTGACGAGGGCATTGCTAAGAATCAGACGCTGGCCGCTGCCTTTGAATCGCCTCGGATCGACGCCGAGGAAAAGACCCGGGTCATCGATCGTTTGTTCGGCGATGTGCACCCGACACTGCTTAAGTTCATGAAAGTGATGGCGGGTCGCGGACGGTTGGGATACCTGTCCGCGGTGCGAGACGCTGCTGAATCGCTGAGCGACGATTTGAGTGGACGCTTGGTGGCGGAAGTTCGCACCGCAGTCGCAATGACCGATTCGATTCGTGGCGAAGTGTCATCGCAGTTATCCAGCAAATTGGGGCGGGAAGTTCGGTTGCGAGAATCCGTCGACGAAAGCTTGATCGGCGGCATGATTGTTCGCGTTGGCGACACCGTGTTTGATTCCTCCGTCGCCAGTCGCTTGGACAAGATCGGCAAGGCCGCCGCGGCCGGGTTCGCACGCCAGTTGATCAGCACGGCCGATCGGTTCGCCAATTCGGACTAACGGTTCCGCCTCAAATTACAGCAGCATTTTTCTTATTTAATCATTAGTGGATTCAGTTCAGTGAAATTCAATAGCGATGAGATCGCATCGGTCCTCCAAGCCGAAATTGAACAATTCGACAATAAGATCGACGTCCGCGAAGTTGGCACAGTATTGGAAGTTGGTGACGGAATCGCTCGCGTTTATGGCCTGTCCGGAGTGATGGCTGGCGAGATGGTCGAGTTTCCCAACGGCTCGACAGGACTGGCGTTTAATCTCGAAGAAAACAGCGTCGGTGTCATCATCCTGGGCGACTATCTCACCATTGAAGAGGGCGATGAAGTCAAAGCCTTAGGCACACTGCTTTCGGTACCCGCTGGCGATGCAGTGATCGGCCGCGTGCTCGATCCGCTGGGGAATCCACTCGACGGCAAAGGCCCGGTGCAGTCCGACGTCACGCGACCAGTTGAAATCATTGCCACCGGCGTCGCTGAGAGACAGCCCGTCTCCGAACCGATGCAAACCGGGATCAAAGCCATTGATGCGATGACGCCCATCGGTCGCGGGCAACGCGAACTGATCATCGGTGACCGCAAAACCGGAAAGACCTCCATCGCGATTGATGCCATTTTGAATCAGAAAGGCCAAGGCGTGAAATGCTTTTACGTCGCCATCGGCCAGAAGGACTCAGCGGTCGCGGGCGTCGTCGATGTGTTGGAACGATACGGCGCGATGGAATACACCACCGTGATCGCGGCGGGTGCCTCATCGCCAGCACCGCTGCAGTATGTGGCACCCTATGCTGGAACCGCGATGGCCGAACACTTCATGTTCAACGGCGGACATGCGTTGGTGGTCTACGACGATTTATCAAAGCAAGCGACCGCGTATCGGCAGATGTCGCTGTTGATGCGTCGGCCACCCGGCCGCGAAGCCTACCCGGGCGACGTGTTCTACTGTCACAGCCGATTGCTTGAACGATCCTCAAAGCTGTCGGAAGATCTTGGTGGTGGCAGCATCACGAGCTTGCCCATCATCGAAACACTCGAAGGGGAAGTTTCGGCCTACATTCCGACCAATGTCATTTCCATCACGGACGGACAAATCTACGTTCAGCCTGACTTGTTCTTTCGTGGTGTTCGGCCAGCGATGAACCCGGGGATTAGTGTCTCGCGCGTCGGCGGTGCGGCCCAGACCAAGGCCATGAAGAAGGTCGCTGGCGGTTTGCGTTTGCAACTGGCCGCATTCCGGGCGCTGGAAGCATTTGCTCAACTGGGAACTGATCTCGATCCGGCCACGCAAGCCGAACTTGATCGCGGTTACCGCATGGTCGAACTGCTCAAACAGCCTCAGTACCAACCGCTTTCGGTCAATGAGCAAGTGATGGTGCTTTACGCCGGCACCAAGGGTTTCCTCGATGACGTCGACGTCAAAGATGTCCCCGTTTGGGAAAAGGATTTTTTGCAATTCGTCGCTGACAAGCATGGCGATCTCGTCACCAAAATGAACGACGAAAACGCCCTGTCCGACGACATTGTGGAAGGAATCGAAGCCGCCATCAAAGAATTCAAAGACGGTCGTCCTTCATCCACATCCGGGTCCTGAATCGTCGACCATGGCCAACGCAAGAGCACTCGATAAGCGTCGCAAGTCCATTGGCAACATCCGCAAGATCACGCGGACGATGGAGCTGATCGCGACGGCTCGCTACAAGAAATCGATGGAGCGCGCCGCGGCAGCCACCGCCTACACCACGCAGATCACGAAGATCGTCAGCCGACTCGCGGCGGCTGGTTTGGATGTCCAACACCCGCTCTTGGAACAGCGGGACGAAGTGGAATCCCATCGCATGCTCGTGTTATCCAGCAATCGCGGCCTATGCGGTGGCTACAACGCTGCGATCCTGCGTGCTGCGATGCCGCGAATCGAAGAGATTCGCAACTCGCCCGCATCGCTGGCCGTGGATGTCAGTGGCAAACGTGGCATCGGCGGCTTGGCGTTTCGAGGTGTTGAAACCAAGGACCACTTCACTGAATTTGAAGACCAACCTGCCTACGACGAAGTTGAGAAAATCGCCGAAAACTATTTGGCCATGTACATCACCGGCCAAATCGATCGCCTTGATGTGGTTTACACGCGATTCATCAGCACCTCACGACAAGAGGCTGTGATTGAAACCCTGTTGCCGCTTGGTTCGCTCGCGGATGATGAGTCCGGTGACGACGAATCCATCGCCAGCGGCAATGCCGAATACGAGTTCCTGCCATCGGCTGAAAGCATCCTCGAAGAAGTCGTGCCGACCAGCTTTAAGGTCAAGCTCTTCAAGTGCTTTCTGGATGCCGCCGTTAGCGAGCAAGTCGCTCGCATGATCGCCATGAAAGGCGCGACCGAGAGTGCTGGCGACATGATCAAACAACTCTCCATGACTTATAACCGCGCCCGGCAAAGTCAAATCACCGGCGAGATCATGGAGATCATTGG
>JBCCJB010000275.1:0-5896 GCA_039028015.1 Planctomycetota bacterium | reverse complement strand
GCACACTCCGTGTGCCGCCTACGATTTGGGTTACACTCCGGTGGACTTTATGCCAATCCACTTTGTTTTGTCTGACCATGCTCATTCGACATCTTGCTTGGATTCTCACACTTTCGAATTGCTGCCTGCGCGCCAGCGACGCCGCTGAAGCGGCCGACGGCGATTCGCCGGTTGGTTCCAAACCCAACATCGTTTTGGTTTTCATGGACGATATGGGCTACGCCGACATAGGCCCTTTTGGAGCCGATCAATACGCAACGCCACACCTGGATGCGATGGCCAATCAGGGCCGTCGGTTTACCGATTTCGTGGTGTCGTCGGCGGTGTGTTCCGCATCACGCAGCGCGTTGTTGACGGGTTGTTATCACCGCCGGATTGGGATTTCGGGCGCTCTTGGACCAAGTGCCAAGATTGGTCTGGCACCATCTGAAATCACGATTGCCGAAGTCTGCCAGCGTGCTGGCTATCGCACAGCGTGTTACGGCAAATGGCATCTGGGCCATCATCCAAAATTCTTGCCAACCAATCAGGGCTTCGATGAGTTCTACGGCATTCCCTACAGCAATGACATGTGGCCATTGCATCCCGACACGATTCGGCGTCAACAACGTGACCCGAATGATCCTGGGAAGTGGCCACCGTTGCCCATCATCGAAGCTTCGGCCGGGTCACCGCTTCGCATTGTCAACAACAATGTGCAGCCAGCGGACCAAGAGGCGATGACCGGCGAACTGACGCGACGCACCGTCTCATTTATTCAGCGTCAATCGAGCAAGCCTTTTTTTGTGTATCTACCTCACCCAATGGTACACGTGCCGCTGTATGTCTCGGATCGTTTCAAAGGTAAGAGTGATGCGGGATTGTTTGGCGATGTGATGATGGAAATCGATTGGTCGATGGGACAGATCCTGTCGGCGATTGAAGAGATTGGTCAAACGGATAACACGCTGGTCATCTTCACCAGTGATAACGGGCCGTGGTTGTCCTACGGAACGCACGCAGGCAGCGCAGGCGAGCTGCGCGAAGGCAAAGGCACGATGTGGGAGGGTGGTGTTCGAGAACCCACATTGATGTGGTGGCCGGGCACGATTCCCGCGGGCACGACGTGTGACAAGCTGGCCAGCACAATCGATGTCCTGCCAACGATCGCCGCCTTGGTGGGTGCCGATTTGCCGGATCAGCCAATCGATGGCGTTTCGATGGTGTCGTTGATGGTGGGTGATGCGGCGACACCATCGCTCCGCCAGTTTTTTGCCGGTTACTACAAAGGCGGTCAATTGCAAACGATTCGTAATGAGCAATTCAAGTTGGTATTTCCACATCAGTTTCGAACGTTAGCCGGGAGGCCCGGCAACAGCGACGGGACACCGGCACGATACGGCCAGGCGACATCAGGGTTTGAACTCTATGACCTGGATGCCGACGTGAGTGAGACAACCAACGTCATTGAGTCGCATCCAAATGTTGTCGCTGAGCTTACCGAGGCGGCTGATCGGATACGTTCTCAATTGGGTGATCGTTTGACTGAACGAACCGGCAGCAGCGTCAGAGGCCCTGGACGGCTGGAGACCCGCGACGTGATGTTGGAGTGGTGATCACTCCTCGCCCTTACCAATGAGCGAATAGTAGCTGGCCAGTTGTAGGTCGCTCGCTTCGATCTTGCTGTCCGTCCAGAAACCAGTGGTCGCTGGAAAACCGTTGTTGATGAACAGGTCATTGTTGGCGTCGTAGAGCGACTGCACACTCCCATCGGCCATCAACACTTGACATGTTCCCGCGTGCAGGACGCCCATACCGCGATAGTCCTGACGCGTGTCATAGGACCATGTCTTTAACCAGCCGGTTGGACCGCTTCGATCGGTCGTCGTTGAAAACGACGGCGGCTCGAGCAGTGTGGGCGACACCAAATGCGATGCCGACGTGAGGTCAGTATCCGGATTGCCATCGCCGGTCGTGTCGATCCGCTCGCGATGCAGCACGGGACCGCCGACGATCGGCGTGACGTAGGGTGTGCCCGCTGGCAGATCAATGCTCAGATCAAACGACAGGTTTCCGATGGCCGAGGCATCAGTCAGCAGCGGCACGGTGCTGCCTGCGGCGCGACTGCTATCAAGCATTCGAGTGGTCAGCGGACCGCGGCAGACATTGGTCGATTTCAAATCGATCGCACACGCCGAATCGCTTGGTCTCGGGTTGCCGTTTTCATCCAAATTGAGTCGCTCACGCACCAGGAACCAGGACGCGGCGTAATTGGTATTGATGCCGTTGTCGAGCAATTGATTGAAGATGATTCCCACGCGAGCCGCCGAACCGCTATTGGCATTGCCGCCGGTCAGCGATGCGATCTGACGCGACTCATTTTTGATTTCCCGCCCCATTTCGTTCACGTAGGGTTCGTTACCCAGCAGGTCAACGCAGCCTGAAACAAGTTCGCTGACTGGAATGGTCACCAGTGTTTCGAGCGCCTTGCTGGTTTGGGCTCCATTGCTGGGGCATCGCATTGTTCCGGGAAGCACGCCACGATCGACCAAATCGGCAACCCATCCGACTTCGCTGATGACACCATCGCGACGCAGATCAAACGCACCGCTGCAGAACGATCCGTCGGGTTCGGTGGCGGTGCGACCGGTGAGCGTAACGCCCATTTGCCGCAGGTTGTTCTGGCACTGGGCTCCCCGAGCGGCCTCGCGTGCCTTCGAAAGCGCGGGCATCAGGAGAGCGGCAAGCACACCGATGATTGAGATGACTACCAGCATCTCAACCAATGTGAATGCGGGCAACACGCGATTGCGAAGCGGCATCAAGACAGTCCTTAATCGGCGGAGGTGATTTCGCCGAGATCGTCGAAGCCGGCCCACATGACGACAACGTCAAATCTCGCATCACGCAAAAGCTTCGCGCGTTCCCGCCGAAATCTTCACGCAAAATTCCTCAGGCCGCGTCGGCCGGTAAGGTCCATTCCCGTCACGCGTTGCACTCATGCGGTGCGGAAATTTCCGAAACAACAAATTATCCTGAATATTCCAAGCCTTGTCTTTGCAATGGGCGTCATCTGGAATGCGTTTGCATTCCTTGTTGGCAATCGTTGCAGGCCCTGGTTCTATGACCTGTCGCATGATGCGTTTCACGTCGCTGTCACAGCACTCGCCGATTTGATTCAAAAACATCGCAAGCGTGGAGCGCTCGAAGCTGGTTTAACTGGAGAGCGCCACTTTGGATGAAGAACACAATGATTCATGGCATTACCGAGCGTATTAGCCGTCTTGGCGCTAGCCACGGTTTAGCCCGACAAAACCGCGGCTAACGCCGAACGGCTAATCCAAAGTAAAGCTGTCCAGTTGGGAGCGCGACCTACCTTGCCGCGATCGAGCATCTGGACACCTCAATGGGTTGTTTGATGGACGCGATCGAGAAAGCCGCTCAGCAAGCTGCGAACGACTGACTATTGATCCCACGGTTGTGCTCATCGTTCGATATGATCAGAGAAAGCGTCACAAAGACGGATCAATATTCGTACGGTTGACTCGAACCAAGGGGATGACCATGACGACGCGGAGAGATTTTTTGTGCGCGATCGCCGGTGGTGGAGTGCCATTGGTCCACGCGCCGATAACGAGAGCTGATGCGAAACTTCCTAGTCGCGGGATTCGCATGGATGCAGAAACCAAGCGATTGGTGCGGTTGATTGACACGACGCCACGTGAGGATTGCCAGGCTCTGCTCGTGGGCGAACTCAAGCGTGGTGTTCCGTATCGTGAATTACTGGCAGCCGCTTTTCTCTTTGCCGCCTTGCGAGACGGGCATCACAGCGTTTACCTCGTTCATTCGGCTCATACGTTATCGCTGAATTCGGGCCCCAGCGAACGCATGCTTCCACTTTTCTGGGCGATTGATGTCATGAAGGAACATCTGACGCGGTTCGGCTATCCGGAAGTGGAGCCCATGACGGGTCCGCTTCCTTCGCCACAAAAAGCAATCGCCGAGTTCGAAGCGGCCATGGACGCGATGGATCGGGAAAAGGCCGAACATGCGATCATCGCAATTTGCCGCAGTCGGGGTCCGAAGCAAGCGTATGCGAAGTTGCTTTCCTATGCGGCCCGCGACAACTTTTTCATCGGTCACATTCCCATCGGGATCGTCAGCGCGGGCCGAGCGCTCAACACAATCGGTTGGCATCATGCTGAGCCAACGCTCCGGTACATCGTTCGAGATATTTATCGTCAAGATCACACGCTGAAAGGACAGCCTTACGAGCACAACGTCGAACGCGCCAACAAAACTCATGATCTACTGCCGGTCGACTGGGCTTCGCACGTTGCGGACAACGCACGAACGATTGAATTGCTTTCATTGATGAGAAAGGGCCGGTGGTGGATCAGTAACGACTGGGTGGCCGAAAACTTGATCGCCGGAAATATTAAGGCAGGCACCGTTTGGGATGCGATTCATGTGATGGCCGCCGAGTTGATGTTGTTCGTCGAAAAAGGCGGTCAGATCGGAACGCGTGCTTTGCATGCCAACACGTCTGCGAACGCACTTCATCATGTGTTCGCCACCGGACTTGATTCTCGCGCGCGTTACCTGACGATGCTGCAAGCACTGTCATGGGCGACGGAGTTTATGCTTGGCGTCAGAGATCGTGATGGGCTGCTTCCTGGTAATGCGACAATGATGCACGCGATTGATCTCGAGGGTGATTCAAATGAGACCATCGAAGCCATGTTGGCCGCATTGCCACCCCGCACGTTTCAAGAGCGAGCGGATGACCGCACAGGGCAACTGAAGGCAGCGGAACTTGCATTCGCGTTAACTCAAACGCGTGAAGGTGCCAATAAGTTCATCCGAGCTGCTCAACATGCAATGACGCGTCGATTGTCAATCAACGCCCACGAAATGAAGTACCCCATCGCGATGTTTGAAGAATATCGCCGCGTGAGTTCCCAGTGGCGGCCGCATCTGC
Source organism: Planctomycetota bacterium (assembly GCA_039028015.1). Lineage (GTDB taxonomy): Bacteria > Planctomycetota > Planctomycetia > Pirellulales > Pirellulaceae > Rhodopirellula. The sequence continues at coordinate 936 of JBCCJB010000275.1, read as the reverse complement.
TAGCGGCGACCAGTGTTTTCTTGCAAGGCAGCAACAGCCCCAACAATCCTGCCGTATCGCGTGGGGCAGAGCTCTTGGCTGGGTAGTCGCGGTTCGGCTTTTGCAGCCGAGAAATACTGCCGAATCGCATCGGACCGCTAACTATGTTGAAGCATCCCAAAGCAATCGTGGTCACGGGGCATTCCGTCGTAACCAACGCTGTGGATTACGATCAAGCGGGTGCCGATGTGGTTGTTTATCAAGACCGGATGGTTGTCACTTTCATCGACAATCAAAATCGCGACATTTACTTGGTAACCATGGATGGTTTCGATCACACGCCTTCCGATGCTGTAAAGATCGTTGATCGCATCGACGGCTCGTGGGTCCGGGGCAACGTTTTGCGGTCACATCAGGGCAATGCTGTCTACGGGATGATCTGTGATACTGGCAGGAAAGGTGGATCGGGATACAACCAATTTCTTACGTTTCCGATTGAACATGAATAGATCATTGATCTGGGTGTAGTCCGCTCCGACTCGCGAAGCTTCAAGCGGGCAGTCGTTTTCGAGAGCTCTTTGTTTGGTTGAGAACAATTAATGCAATGACGAGCGGCGGACGGCTGGAGCATGCCTCTGTGCCGAGCTACGTCGACTAGTTCGTGATATGGTGACGGGACTTCATCCCGAATGGACCGACGAAGGTGTCGACGTACCAAGGCAATGGTGACAAGTCGTGATTCTTCACCGCCACGGGATTGCCTATAGGCTGGTTGGGCCCTGTAGCAGCAATGCATTCGGGATTCCGCGTGCCACGACAACCACGCAACCCGAGAGGTGATCGCCGGTGCGCGATCCGTTTTGGAAACTCGTCATCAATCAATTGCCAAGTGGTGTTAAGTGTTCAAGAGGATGTTGGATAACATCTTATTAACGAAACCTTCTAGTTCGTCGCGGG
>JBCCJB010000274.1:0-5897 GCA_039028015.1 Planctomycetota bacterium | reverse complement strand
GAATCGACCGGTTCGTACAGCTGGCCAGCATGGGCATAAATCCCGAACTGGCGAAACATACCTTCCATACCGAAGGTTCGTGATTCATCGGGAACGATCGGCACCACATTTTTGCCGATCTTTTTGTCACGGCACATCGCGATCAGTGTTTGCACGCAAGCAAACGTCGTGCTCATCGACTTATCTTCAAGCTTCTTAATCAGCTTGCCAAACTCGTCCAACGAGGGCACTTCCATCGTGGGATGCGACGTCGGGCGGCTCGGCACACTACCACCCAGTTCAACGCGACGCTCCTTGAGATATCGCATTTCGTGACTGGAGGTCGGGGGCTTGTAGAACGGTGCGTCACCGACCTCTTCATCGCTAATGGGAATGCCGAATCGTGTCCGGAATTCCAGAAGCTCTTCTTCATTCATCTTCTTTTGGTTGTGGGCCACATTGCGACCCTCACCAGCCTCACCCAAGCCGTAGCCCTTGACCGTCTTGGCCAAGATGACCGTTGGCTTGCCATTGTTGAGTTCCATCGCATGCTTGTAAGCGGCATAGACCTTTTCGGGATCGTGACCTCCACGACGAATCTTCTCAAGCTTCTCGTCGGACAGATGTTTGACCAGATCCAGTAGCTCAGGGTACTTCCCAAAGAAGTGTTCTCGGATGTAGCTACCGGGCATGCCGGTGTATTTCTGGTACTGGCCATCGACCACTTCATTCATTCGTTTGGCCAACAACCCGGTGGTGTCTTTGGCCAACAATTCGTCCCACTCGCCACCCCAAATAACCTTGATGACGTTCCAGCCGGCCCCATTAAAGATCGATTCGAGTTCTTGAATGATCTTGCCATTGCCTCGAACGGGTCCGTCGAGACGTTGCAGATTGCAGTTGATGACGAAAATCAAGTTGTCGAGTTTCTCGCGGGCTGCGAGGCCGATCGCGCCGAGCGTTTCAGGCTCATCACACTCACCGTCGCCCAGAAATGCCCAGACCTTCTGCCCGGACGTGTCTTTCATGCCGCGATCACGCATGTACTCGTTGAATCGAGCCTGATAGATCGCCATGATCGGCCCGAGCCCCATCGAAACCGTGGGATACTCCCAAAAGCTGGGCATCAACCACGGGTGAGGGTAACTGCTCAAACCGCCTTCAGGCTCAAGCTCTCGTCTGAAATTTTCTAGCTGAGCTTCGGAAAGACGTCCTTCCACAAAAGCTCGGCTGTACATACCGGGACTCGCGTGTCCCTGGAAATAAATTGAGTCACCTGAGTAACCGTCTTCGCCACGACCTCTGAAGAAATGATTGAAGGCGACTTCGTAGAGTGTCGCACTGCTGGCAAACGTGCTGATGTGGCCTCCCACACCGCCGCCTCGCTTGTTGGCCCGCACGACCATCGCCATCGCGTTCCAGCGAATGATGGACTTGATGCGACGTTCCAGCTCTCGATTACCGGGATACGCGGGTTGATCTTTAACTGCGATCGTGTTGACGTAGGGCGTGCTCGTGTCCGCTGACAGTGGAACGCCTTCGGCCGCGGCGCGCATTCGGAGCTGCTCAATCAAGAACTTGACCCGTTCAGGTCCCCGGCTCTGCAAGACGTAGTCGAGTGAGCTCAACCACTCTTTGGTTTCAGCTGCGTCGACATCGACGTCCGCCGATTTTTGTAATTCACCTAAATTCTGAGCGACTTCAACCTGAGCAACTGTTTTGGAATCCGACATGTCGTAAGCAGCAACGCGGAAGCAATTTGGACGCTAAATGGTACCGCCGAGATGATGATTTGAGCAAGATGAGACGTCTTCTCATCAACCGCAGAGCGCGATTTGTCGCGGTTCGAACAACGAGGCTCAACCAATCTGAACGAGGAAATCAGGCAACTCCCGAGCGTCGCGCTGCGACCCTTTCACAGCACCGTTACTTGATTTCTTCGAGTTTTGGTGGCTCCGGCACCGCGATATCGGCCAGTAGCCTGCCAATCACGTCATCGGGGCTCATCCCCTCTGCCTGAGCCTGGAAATTCGTCGCGATGCGATGCCGCAAGACCGGCAATGCAATCCGCTGAATATCGCTCGGTTCGACGCTGAACCGCCCCGCCATCGCGGCCATGGCTTTTGCTCCGGCGATCAGATTCTGACCGGCTCTGGGCCCGGCACCCCAATCCACCAATTCCCGGACATAGTCAGGTGCGGAATCGTCACCCGGTCGCGTCGCACGAACCAATTGACTCGCATATCGAATCACCAACGGTCCCGCTGCGATGCTGCCAACGAGCTTTTGACAGGTCAAAATAGCGCGACTGGACAAAATTTTGCTCACCGTCGGCAGGTCACCCCGCGTCGTCGAGGTCAAAATGCGTTCTTCTTCTTCAGCAGTCGGATAATCGATTCGAATGTTGAACATGAATCGATCCAGTTGCGCCTCGGGCAGCGGATACGTTCCTTCTTGCTCGACGGGATTTTGCGTCGCAATGGTGAAGAAAGGATCGGGCAAGCGATGGGTTTCGCGTCCGACGCTGACCTGACGTTCCTGCATCGCCTCCAGCAAAGCAGCCTGCGTCTTGGGTGGCGTCCGGTTGATCTCATCGGCCAGCAAGATGTTCGTGAAGATGGGGCCTTCCACAAATCGAAACGTCCGCCGTCCTGACTCGTCCTCCTCCAGCACCTGCGTTCCCGTGATATCGGATGGCATAAGGTCTGGGGTGAACTGAACGCGTTTGAACGAAACATCCAGAATCTGCGCCAGCGTGCTGACCATCAGTGTCTTCGCCAGTCCCGGGACACCTTCGAGCAGGCAGTGACCTCGAGTAAAGATCGCAGCCAATAGCTGCTCGATCGTGTCGGACTGGCCAACGATGACTTTGCCGAGTTCGTCCCGCATCTTTTTCTGATGGTCGGCAAACTCACGCAGCACGTCCGCCAAGTTTCTTGGCTTTCCACCCGATCCCGACGCGGCATTTGCCGAGCTGCCACTTGCATTCCCAGATGGAGCAGCCACTGCCGAAACGGTGCCAGGCTCAACCGGAGGCGGCTTGGGTGATTCGGTCATGAACTTGGTGAACTCTTGGTGAAACAGGTACGATCGACGCGTCGAGTGTAACAAAGGCTGATTTGCCGTTTAACCGCGTCGGCATTTTGGCCCTGCGACAGACGTTCGACGTGGCGGTCGTGTTCATCATTTCAACTCAATGTTCGGCCGCGACGCCAATTGTTGCTCATGGGCGACGCTGTCGACGACGACATCAATGCGATAGGTTTTTGCAATGCGTGGCATGCTGTGGACGATCGTTATGGGGTGTGGCCTCCTGACTTTTGGTCGCAATGTTTGGGCAGACATTGACGCCTCGTCAGTCCAGCAATCGATCGACCGTGGCGTGCAGTACCTGCGGCAAAATCAAAATGCACGCGGAGGTTGGCCGGAATATGGAAATCAATCATGCGGCCTTTCGGCGTTGTGCACGCTGTCGATGCTCAACGGAGGCGTGGCCAACAACGATCCCGCGATGCGGCGTGCGTTGAGCTACCTGAGAGGTTTCGAGCCTCGAGAAACCTATTCGGTTTCGCTCCAGACGCTGGTCTATTGCCAGGTTGGTGCCGCAGCCGATTTGCCTCGCATTCGTCGCAACGTCCGCTGGCTTTCTGAACAACAGAATGCACCCGAGGCATACAATCCCGGTGCGTGGGGCTACACCGACGGTCGTCAGAATGGTGATCCGTCAAATTCGCAGTTCGCGTTGCTCGCCCTCGGTGCAGCTGTCGATCGTGGCATTCGCGTGGACCCAAGTGTCTTCACGTCATCAGTGGCTTATTGGAAACGCCAGCAACTATCACGTGGCGGTTGGGGTTACGGATCACGCAGCCGTGCCAGCGGCAGCATGACCTGCGCCGGGATCGCGTCGCTGATCATCGCTCGCACCGCGGTTCCAAACACCTTTGGTGATCGTGTGGAGTGTTGTCGTGATGAAGAAGATGACGCGTCACTCGCAAAAGGCCTCGAGTACCTGTCACAGATTTTCACGGTGCGGACCAATCCCGGCGGAGAACTTCTATCGTACTTTTATTACATGTATGCGATCGAACGAGTCGGTCGGCTGTCGGGTCGCCGACTCATTGGTCAACATGATTGGTATCGCGAGGGCGCCGAGACCCTCGTTCGACGTCAGGATGGTTTCCAAGGATTTTGGCAAGGCGAAGGCGTTGTGGAGTCCAATCGATTGATTGCGACCGCGTTCGCCGTGCTCTTTCTCGCCAAAGGCAAACGACAAGTCGTCGTCGGCCAATTCGAGCATCCATCTGTCAGTCCTGTCGAGCCGACGTCGTTGCGGTCTCTGGTGCGTCATGTTGAAAAGGAATGGCGTCGCGATTTGACATGGCAAACCATCACCGGATCTCAAGCCGACGTCGACGATTTGTTGCAGACGCCGGTCCTGATCATTGCCGGGCGAGGCTCAATCTCACTGGACGAAAAAATCGTCTCGCGGCTTGGCCAATATCTCGATCAAGGCGGCACGATACTTTTTGATGCCCAAGCGGGTGACGGATGTGGAGACGCAACCGAGTTTGAACGTGATGTTCGTCGCTTGTGTGAGACATGGTACCCAGGTGTCCCGCTTGAGCGACTGCCACCCGATCATCCTGTTTGGTCAGCTCAAAAACCGGCCGACCCAGCGAAAATCACAAACAACCCCAACGATGATTATTGGGTCTATGGGGTTGGCGCCTGCTGTCGTACACCCGTGTTCTATTCGCCACGAAGTTTGACGTGCCGCTGGCGTTACGGTGATGCCATTTTGATTGGTGCTGACCTGCCCAACTCAATTCTCGAACCAGCGTCATCGGCGATCACAATTGGCGAAAACATCATTGCTTATGCGACCGGGCGTGAGCTGAAAAACAAACTCGACGCATCGCAAATCGTTGGCGGTGTCGCATCGCCTCCGGCCGGACGGTCAGCAATCACCATCGCGACGGGATCACTCAATGCGGGCGAACGACAAGTTCGACGTGCAATGCCCAACGCGGCGGCCTTGATTCGCGACCGCCTTGCCCTGGAAGTGATCGCGGTTGACGAACCAATCGAATTGACAACGGAATCGTTGTCGCGGGTCGGCGCGTTGTACCTTCAAGGCCAATCGGCATTTGAGCTCACGCCGCAATCGCGGGACGCCCTACGAACCTACCTGCAACGTTTCGGCATCGTCATCGCCTCACCGATTTGTGGCGACGAGAGCTTTGCCAAATCGTTCCGAAGCGAAATCAGCGCGATCCTCGGCGACGACCTCCAAGTCATGCCAGCGGATCACGTCGCATTCACGACCCGTTTTGGCGGTTACGATTTGCGGAACATCACCATTCGGATGCCACGCATGACGGCAATGACGCAAGACAACCGTGGGGCCAATGACGGAGCATTCTTAGATGATTCGACGGACGGCCAGCGGGATCCCGAAATGATCAACCGCTCGCAAGGCTCACTGCGAATCATCAAGCGTTCCGGATCGCCAATGATTGAGGTGGGCATGACCGATGGCGTTCCCAACGTGTTCTTTTCGCCGCTTGATCTGAGTTGTGCGTTGGAAAGCCAAAATTCAATTCAGTGTCCGGGATACGACACCGCCGACGCCGCTCAAATCTTGGCGGGATTGCTGCTTTATGCGCTGCAGCAATAATGGGTCATTGATGAACGACTGACCCTGTTTCGAAAGCAAATAAGTAGAGCAAGATTTCGGCGGGCCTCGCTTCAGCAATCAGACGATTCACGCCCGCGGTTAGCGCCGTCGGCTCACGAAGATACTCACGCAGCTTTCGGCAATCGACTAGTCCTTCGATTTCTAAAATACGGCCAGAGAAGGCGTTGATCTTGCCTTTTTTCTCTACCGTTAACAGCCCTTGTTTGATGGCGTATAGCGG
>JBCCJB010000273.1:0-5926 GCA_039028015.1 Planctomycetota bacterium | reverse complement strand
ATCAACCATCCGTTATCAACAAACTGGATGCGAGTGTGATTGGGACACGCATACGGATCATCCTCCAACACGACCGAACAAGTCGATGCGTCGGAGCCAACCACGATATGATCACGATCGAGCGTGTGAATGACCTCGTCACCTTCCAAACTGCGAATGATCAATTGCGGCCGCTGGGGCGTTGCCGGCTTCGACGTGACCAGCTGCGTTTTATCAAGATCCTGGGAGTCTTCGTGACTGGCCACGCCGTCATGGCTTGGACCATCGGTCAACGCCAACATGAATTTCAGCCGATGACGACCGACCAAGAACTCCTGGCCATGGGTCAGTGCCGCTTTGCCCACACGAAAAAACGAGCCATTACGGCTCTTCAAATCGATGTAGTGCCAAACATAGTCGTGGTCTTCGCGACGAAGTTGGATTTCACCGTGCCTGGATGACATCAACACCTCATGCGGAAATGTCAAATCGCCATCATCGCGACCGATGACATGAGAGTTTCCACGCAAACGGACAATCTCAGCATCGCGTACCGAGCCATCGTCAAAAATGGCCAGAACTCCGACAGGCGTTCGCAAACTCGCTGCATAGCGAGGTGTTCGTGATCGATTTTTGCGATTGCCTTTTGGTGGTCGTTTTCGATCGGACAGTGAGGGTGCAACGGCATCGCCGAACCCGCCTTTGGCCACCTGTTCTGAACGATCGGGCGATGAAAGAACCGAATCGTCCAGCGTTTGTGTTTGACGAATCGCGTCGAAATCATGATCCATCGTGGAACTTTCCACGCTGTCATTGATCAATTGGTCTGCTAACGCCGTCGGGTTGTATGAAATCCCTAACGCGCGTCTCAGTTTACCAAGCATCGCTTTGTGATCTATCGAAAGGTAGGGCTAACCCAGGTTTCCACAACAAAGGATGATTTATGATTAACCGATCCTTTGCTTACATATGCAATCCTGTAAGGTTCGCCGGTCATCGTAGCTTCGTGGATGCGCGTGTGAAGCCGTTGATCGCATCGGATCGTTAAAAACGGCTTACACCGAGTCCAACTCGATCTTCGCCACCACGGGTGCTGGGATCCCCGATCGTTCGACTTCCGCCTTTAGCTTTTCGCGGAAGATCTTGCTGTTGTGTCGAATGTCAACGGGCAACTTTTCATCACGGATAACAAAACGATCGATCAATTGGGTGAGCGGATTGCGTATCGCCAACTGACGCAATGATTCCGGTAGTGATTGCGAACAGGATGTTGAATTCTTGGATTCCGTGGACGATTGATTTTGAAGTCCACTGGGTCGCCTCTGAACGACGAGCACGGGAACTTGATGTCCGTTGGGTCCACAACCCACGAGGGCACACCGTTCAACGTCATCATGTTGGTTGAAGACGGACTCGACCGGAATAGTGAAGTACGTGCGTTTGGATGTCGTCACACGATGCGATTTGCGTCCGCAGAACCAGAATCTGTCCTGGTCGTCGAGATAGCCCACATCGCCCATTCGGTGCCAAATAAATTCGCCGTCCGAGATTTTGTGCAGGGCGTTTTGTTCCGTCCGCGTCACGTACGCGTTTGTGACCATCGCCCCGCGGACTATCAATTCTCCGATTTTCTTGCGAGGCAAAACCGTGACCAAATCAATCGATGGGATGGGTTCATCGGTGATCTCAATGATTTGCCACTGGACCCCATCAAATCGATTTCCAACGCAAACACCCTTTCCTTTAGCTGCCGCGGGGCCGGTATGAGTGATGACCTCTCGAGATTCGATCGATGCGATGGGCAAGGCCTCGGTAGCCCCATACGGCGTCGCGATATCAGCATCCTCGTGAACAAAACGACGAAGACTGGCCAGCGTTTCAGCCGGCACCGGGGCTCCCGCCGACAAGACTCGCCGTAACGTTGCAAACGGCCGACCGATCGCATTGTCTTCGCACCAACGCGTGACCGTTTTCCAAAGCGCAGGTGAACCAAATGCTTGATCGACCTCCCATTGCTGAGCCGCCTGAATCAATTTGCGAGGGTCCACGTCAGCGGGACGCGTCGGATCCATATCGGGAATGATGGTGGTCACACCCATCACCGCATCAAACAAACCGAACAAAGGGAAACACGCTAAGTCACGCGAGCCCCGGTGAATGTCGTAGCGAGTTCGTATGCGATCGATTTGCGCATGAAACGTGCCGTGCGTGTAGCCGACACCCTTGGGTGGCCCCGTACTGCCAGTGGTGAAGATGACCGCTGCGGGATCATCATGCTCGATGTCAGGCAACGCTCGATTTGAGTTTGATTCGCCAAGTTTAGTAATTTCATCTAACGTTCGGCCGCCCCAGAACCATCGCCGACCAACCGTCACGTTCCAGACCGCGGTCGGAAATTTGAACCGCAATAGCGTGCGAATCGCTTGAGCCTTAGGGATGCCCATGAATCCATCGGGCGATACGTCAGCGAGGCAGCGAACCAGGTGACGCTTATCCATCCCGGGATCGATCAGCACGACCGTGACACCGGCTTTCATCAATGCGAAAACCAATTCGATAAACTGGGCTCCAAATGGGACCAAGCTGACGATTCTCATTCCTGGACGAATGCCCCACGCCAGCAAGCCCCGGGCAATCGTCGTGCTGCGTTGGTCAAGTGTCTTGAACGTCGTCAACTGATAGTCTCGATCTTCGCCATCGACGCGAGGCGGACCAGAGGGTTCAGCGATCGCGATCGCACCGGGCAACAACGAAGCCATTGCCGTCAAACGATCCGCAACATTGCCGAAGTCAGTCGACTCGATTGAGTCACAACCACCGGCCGCAGAAGTCGCTTCCCGATTTGAGTCAAAATCAGTCACGTGGATCGTCCAAGCTCGATGAGGTGCTCGGCCAGATTCTCCGCAATCACGCTTTGGGCACCACGCCAACCTGGAATCGCATTCACCTCAATCAACAACGGATGATTGTCCTTTCGCTCTAACCAATCGACCGCCGCATATTTCAATCCCAAATGATCGCAAATCAAACGCGCACTGTGTTGCAGCCCTTCATCATTGGGCAACAACTCCGTCGAACCACCACCGCGGACGTTGGCACGAAAATCCTTATCGTTAGACCGTCGCAATAGCCACGAATGATCCCCGATCACCAGGACGCGAAGATCCGAACCGCCCGGCGCGATAAACTCTTGGACGTACGCAACGGCATCAAGTTGCATCAGCGTTGAAAACGTCGTCCAAGCCAATTCGCGATCACGCACACGCATCACGCCCCGGCCCTCACCACCAAATATCGGCTTGACCACGACATCACCACACAGCCGTTCAAAAGCGTCCATCGCGGCATCACGAGACTGACAAACGATCGTACGCGGCGTCGGAATTCTTATTGCTGATGCCAATGCGAGAGTCGCATACTTGTCGATGGCCACTTCCAGACTTCGTGGTCCATTGATGATCCGCTGAGTGTCGCGTTGGCAATGCAACGTCGCCAAACGAAATGTGATTTGTTCGAGCGAGCCCAACGGCATCGTTCGGGTCAGGATCGTGTTGAAGTCATCAAGTGATCGCGATCGTGAAGCCTCGCCTGATTGGCTGAGCTCGACGCGGGTGCAACCATCCACGTCGATTGAGGACGAAATCGATTGGTAATCTGCAAAGTCAATGTCGACAGCCTGCCGTGCGGCCGCGTCATAAAGCTGCTGATGATGCCAACCTAATGTCGCACTCGCGCCTAATGTCGCACTCGCGGCGGCCACGTGATGAGGCTGATTCCTAACGTTTCGACCACCTAGCACCAAGAACCGCTGCCGACTCATCGCCCAAAGGAGCGTTTTAAGACATCTTCCATGACGCTGCCTGCTCGCCAAGAACGCCCGCTTTGCAAACTATGGAGAGTCACGACAGCCGGACTAAAGAGCATCGGATCGACCTTGTAAAAGTCGTAGTCGTAGTCTTTGAAGACTTCCGAAAACGGGCGTCCATGATCAGCCGATGTCTGACTTGGTACGCGGGAAATGATCGTTTCTAAAGTGGCATCATCCGCATCGACCCACAACGACACGCGTCCTCCATACAAAATCGCGTCATTGGTCCGCCCAATGCCGGCGATCGTATCGCCCGGTTTGGCTGGAGGAGGCAGCGGGGCAATTCCTGAAGCGGAAATCACAGAATTAACATCGAAGTTCAACGCATGCATTTTGTGCAATGCCGTTTCAATGCAGCGTGCGACGACTTGCACCGTTCCTGCGACTGAAGTGCTCGGCGCGATCGCCAGCTTTAATTGACTTGGTGTGACCCCACATTCAGTCGCAATCTGTTCCGCGACGCGCTGGCTGGGCAACGAGTCGGACTCAAGAACGCCAACGGCGAAGTCATCGGGTTCGGCTGACTGAATCAAATCCAAATGTTGAAGCGTTTCCTCTTTTCCGCGCCGCATTCGCATGGGTCCACTGCCCATCGCAAAGTAGTCGTCGACCTGAATCGGCCAACCCGCGTACTGACCACCCAAACACGCCGCGACCGGATGATCGGTGTGAACCATCACGTCCAAGTCAACCAGCTGAGAGCAAGCCGAGGGATGAAGCGAAATGGTTGCCGCATCACCAAGACAGAGTCGCGCCAGCTGAATGCCGGCATCAATTGAGCCTTTGGTTTGCAAACCAAGATCGATCAGCGTTGAGCCACCCAAATCGGACACGATTGCACGGAGCCGTGAGGCATCGGCTACCATCGCATCGACGACAGCAGCGCTCTGTTGATTGAGATCCGGAAAACGATGCCGATTTGACGACTGGATTGACTCGATATCCGGCACAACAGATGCGTTCGCTGATACGTTGACGTTGAAACTCGCAATGGGACAAAGACTCGCGGCGCAAACAAACAGCCGTGCAACCAAATATCTGCGGAGCGTCCCGAACGCATCGTGGACCGAAGACGCGGATTTGTCCACCAGCTTGACTTTGCAGGCCGATGCATCTCTCGAAAATCATGAATCGCCAAAGTAGCTCCAAGGGACTTTCATCGAGGCAACGTCAAAAATTGCGTCCCATTTCGAAGCCGACTACAACTGTGCGTCGCTCAAGACTTCGAGCCAAGATGATCTCCTAACTCGAAATGCCATCATTCATCCCCTACCGGTTTTCTCAATTCATGTCTTTGCTGCTGTCAGCTCATCGGCGACCAGGCTGTGTCGCGATCGCAATTTTCGTGTGCGTGATTTTGTCAAACAAACCGCAAGTGACATCGGCGGATGAGACGCCCAACGTGGTCGTCATCCTGAGCGATGATCAAGCTTGGTCGGATTATTCGTTCATGGGGCATCACGCCATTGAAACGCCTCATCTGGATCGATTGGCGGAGCAAAGTCTGACATTCAAACGTGGCTACACACCCGTCAGTCTGTGCCGACCTTCGTTGGCCACCATCGTCAGCGGTTTGTACCCGCACGAGCACGGTATCGTTGGTAATGATCCGCCCTGGTCTGGCATTGAAAAGGGCGAGCCCCGTCCGCGGCACAATCACCCGGCATACGTCCCAGAACGTGAGAGGTTTCTGCAGCACGTTGACGCGATGAAATCCATGCCGCAGATGCTTGCTCAGCGTGGCTATCGAAGTCTGCAGACGGGCAAATGGTGGGAAGGTGCTCCATCACGGGCAGGATTTACCGACGCGATGACGCATGGCGACTTTACCCGTAACGGTCGTCATGGCGATGACGGATTGACGATCGGGCGTGAGGGCTTGGATGTCATTGATGATTTTCTTAGTGAAACCGTATCGTCCGAGACACCGTTCTACCTCTGGTACGCACCTTTTTTGCCCCACACACCGCATACACCGCCAGCTCGCCTTCTGCGGAAATACAAGACAAAGACCGATTCAGTGCCGATGGCGAAATACTGGGCGATGTGTGAGTGGTTCGATGAAACTTGCGGCGATTT
>JBCCJB010000272.1:0-5932 GCA_039028015.1 Planctomycetota bacterium | reverse complement strand
TGCAAGATCATGACCAACTGACTGCGCTTGAGGATTTGCCTTTGCCAAGTCAAACGGAGTGACATGGCTGGTGTCGTGATCAATCGATTCGCCGAGAAGCCACTTTCCGAGTTGCCGATGAAACCAATCGTCAGCAAACGTCTCACTCCACAATGAACTGTAAGGCACACCCGCTTTGGTCAACGATCCGTTGAGATTGAGCAAACCGACCAAGCCGGGCCATTGACCCGACCAGTTGGCCACGGTCAGGATCGGTCCGCGATGTGTCGTCAAACCAGCGAGCACATGATGCGAGTACTGCCACACCGCTTCGGCCACAATGAGCGGTGCCGCGGGATCGAGATCAGCAAAAACCTCGAGGCCTTGTCGTTGAGATGAGATGAATCCGTGGCTGCCCGGCTTCGGCTCGTGGCCACGCTTGACTGAATAACCATGTTGCTCGATGGCCGCCACAAGTACCGACTCCATCGCTTGTTGAGCCGGCCAGCACACCAAGTTGGCCGACTCGCGAAGGTCGCCCGATGCGATCAATTGAATTGTTTTTTTCATGGGTCAATTTTGGCGCGATGCAACGTGGGCGGCCAGTGTTCGGTAGCGGCGGTAGACATCGCGGTAGGTTTCGGCATTGGCTGATCGCGGCTGCACGATGCGTTTGGATTGCGATGGAACGGATGCCATCGTGGCTGCGGCCTCAGCTAACGTCTCAAAGCCGCTCTGGTTCGTGCCAGCGGCAAACATGCCCAGAACAGCCGCACCGACAGCCGGGCCTTGTTGTGAGGGATGCACTTCGATGGGCCGCTCCAGCACGTCAGCGTAAATTTCTATGATCGCTGGCAAGTGATGCGGAAGTCCGCCCGTTGCGACTAGCTTGTCAACGGGAACACCGCCGTCATCGAACAGCTCGACAATCCAACGCAGACCCATTGCCGATGCTTCCAAGAGCGAGCGATACAAGTGAGCCGGCGTTGTCGATAGGGTGCAACCGGTAAAGCCGCCACTTAGTCCACCATCCATTAGCGGCGTGCGACACCCGTTGAACCAGTCCAAACACAGCACGCCCTCGGCACCCGCAGGGACTGACATGGCTTCCGCGGCGAGATCATCGAGGCAGTCGCGGCCCAACACGTGCGCCAGCCAAGCAAACGCGTCGCCCACGGCAGCTTGACCGGTCTCGTATCCAAATAAACCCGGCAAGATGCCTCCCTCGACAATGCCAGCGACACCAGGAATCGGGTGGTAGGTGTTGGAGTTGATCAAGTGGCAGCTGCTCGTTCCCAGCACCATTACGAGCGTACCCGCACTGGCCTCGCCAACGCCGGGTACGCCCGCGTGCGCATCAATGGTTGCAGCTGATACGCCAATGCCGGCATGCAGACCCAAGCTTTCCGCCATGGTCTTGCAGAGTTTTCCGGCTTGCTGGCCGGGTGACATCATCCGACCTGGCATTTTGGTGGCCACCGCGCGAGCCAATCTAACATCGACGGCGTCGAGGTAAGCCTTGTTGGCGTAGCCATCCTCGGCTGACCAAAGGGCTTTGTAACCGGCTTGGCAAGTCGATCTCGGCAGGCTCTCTGCTGAGCATCCGACAAGACGCCAGACCAGCCAGTCGCCCGCTTCCAACCACACGTCGGCCGCATCGGCGACTTCGGGCGCCTGCTCGATCGTCTCGAGCATTTTGGGAAAGAACCATTCCAATCCGATCGCGCCACCGTATCGATCCAGAAAGGGTTCTTCACGCTGCCTCGCAATCGCGTTCATGGCATCGGTTTGCGGACCAGCGGCGTGATGCTTCCACAATTTGGGCCATGCCCAGGGAACCCTTGCGAACTGATCCAGGTTGCAAAGCGGTGTGCCATCGCGAAGGCACGGCAGCATGGTGCAGCTGGTAAAGTCAACGCCGATGCCAATGGTTCGATCGGCATCGAGATTCGAATCTTCGATCGCTTGACGCGTCGCGATGCTCGCTGATTCCAGCCAATCGCCGGGATGTTGCAGCGCGAAAAGATCAGGAAGCGGTTTTGCATCGCCGGGCAGATGATCAACGATCTGACCGTGGCGATAATCAGCCGACGCAACCGCTAGCTCGCAACCGTCGCGATCAATCAGCACCGCGCGGACGGATAGGGTGCCGAAGTCGAGTCCCAGTGCGACCGGAGAATCTGGCACGAACCCGATTGATTATTTGATCATTGGCCAGAGAGCATCAAACCGCGCTTACCCCTCGACTTCGATACCCATGCTGCGAGCGGTTCCCTCGATCATCCGAGCTGCCTGATCGATGCTGCGTGCGTTGAGATCATCCATCTTCTTTTGAGCAATCTCTTCGCACTGAGCCCGTGTGACCTTGGCGACCTTGTCTTTGTTGGGAACACCGCTGCCCTTTGCAATGCCGGCAGCCGCCTTGAGCATTGAGGCCGCTGGCGGACTCTTGGTGATGAAATCAAAACTTCGATCGTTATAAACAGTCACGATCACTGGGATCGGAGTGCCGTTGTACTCTTTGGTTCGATCGTTGAACTGTTGAACGAACTGTCCCAGATTGACACCAAACTTACCCAGCGATGTGCCGACGGGTGGCGCTGGAGTGGCTTGACCGCCGGGAACCTGGAATTTTGCCTGACCGGTAACTTGTTTTGCCATTGTTGAATGCGTTTAGCGATTAGCGAACTGCGATCAGCCTTTTGTCAGCAACGCGGATTCGCATGGAGTTTGAAATGAAATAGGTAAAAAGCTGGAAGCGAACCGCTCATAGCCAACAGCCCGAAGCCACGGGCTTCAAAGAGGTTCGACTTGCCAATGATCAAGTTCCATGGGCACGCTGCGACCGAAGATGTTGATGATCACCGTCACGCGGCCGCTGGCTTCGTCGACACCATCGACATCGCCTTCTTGGTTTTCGAAGTTGCCCTCTTTGACCCGCACGCGATCGCCAACTTTGAATGGGATCGCGGTCTTGATTGGAGCGTCCTCTTCGTCGTCAGCTTCGGGACGATTGATGAATCGTTCCACGTCTTCGGGCTCCATCGGCATTGGCTTGCCGGCCGAACCGGTGAAGTCGCTGATTCCACCGGTCTCACGAACCAGAAACCACGTGTCATCATTGATCGACATGTAGACCATGATGTAACCGGGCAGCAATTTCCGTTTGCTGACGCGGCGTTTGCCGTCTCGCGTGAACGTGGCCACATCTTCGCTGGGGACGACGATCTCGCCAAAATACTCTTCCATGCCTTCCATACGGACTTTCTTCCGCAGTGCTTCGGCAATGGTGTCCTCGCGATTGAACGCCACCTTCAGGATGTACCAATCCATGGGATTGTCATCGTCGACCACCGGTGGTGGTGACGCGTTGGGGTCCACCGGTGCCGGTGGTGGAGGAGCGGGAGGCGATGATGCTGGCGCGTTTGCGATCGCATCAGCAGGTGGTGCTATGGTGTCAGCTGCGGAATCCGTCGCGTCGTCGACATCGGGGGATTCATTTTCGGTCACGAGGTCACACCGACAACGTTAAAGATGAATTGCCAGATCACGTCGAAAGCAAACAACGTGATCGCGAGAAAGAAAATGGTGAACATGACCACGATGGACGCTCGAACCAGCTCGTCTTTGCTGGGCCAGGTGACCTTGTTCATTTCCGCCTCAACGGCGATCAAAAATTCTGCGAAGCGTGGCCAATTGACGATGCGGAAGGCAAACCAAAGACCGCCAAGTAGCAGCGCACCCGGAATGGCCACACCCGCAACAGTTCGATTATCGATGACACCGGGCAGAAAACTCGCCAATCGCCAACAGCCCAGACCTACAATCACGGCGATGGCCAATGCCGTAAGACGCCGTACGATCAGACCCTGAGTGGGCTTGAAAAAGTTGGACTGGAAGAGCTCGCTGGTCAGCGGAGTTCCCGCGGCTCCCGATGAGGTTAAATCTTTGGACATCCGAGGATTCCTTTAGCGATCCATCCATTGAAGATCGACTCGCCCGCCCGCTCATCATGGCGAGTGGTTTTGGCGAAGCAATCAAGTTGTGTTTTTGGGGTATTGAGTCGTAAAAAGCAGGGGCGGAGGGACTCGAACTCTCAACCGCTGGTTTTGGAAACCAGTGCTCTAACCAATTGAGCTACGCCCCTGGGGCTGCGCCCCCGGCAGTTGGCTTTTGGCTGTTAGCGATTGGCTTTGAGCACATTGTCAACGACCGGGAACGACATCGACCCGGCTGACCTAAAGAGACCAACCAAGCCCGAACCTTCAACGGCATCGTACCAGAGAAAAGCTAACAGCTAAACGCTAAAAGCCAATCGCTGGCCTAAGGCCTATTCGACAATCTTGGTGACGACGCCCGAACCAACCGTTCGGCCGCCTTCACGAATGGCGAATCGGACACCATCGTCCATTGCGATCGGCTTGTGCAGTTCGACTTCGACCTTGACGTTGTCGCCGGGCATGCACATGTCGGCACCCACGAGGTTGGCCGTTCCGGTCACATCGGTGGTGCGGAAGTAGAACTGAGGTCGATAGCCGCTGAAGAATGGCGTGTGGCGGCCACCTTCATCCTTGCTGAGGCAGTACACCTCGGCTTCGAATTTGGTGTGCGGGGTGATCGTGCCCGGCTTGGCCAGCACCTGACCACGTTGGATGTCTTCGCGTTTGACCCCTCGCAGCAGGCAGCCCACGTTGTCACCAGCGCGGCCCTCTTCCATTTCCTTGCGGAACATTTCGACACCCGTGCAGGTCGTCTTGGTGGGCTCGGCGGTCAGGCCGATGATGCTGACTTCTTCACCAACCTTGACCACGCCACGCTCGATTCGACCGGTCGCGACCGTCCCACGACCTTCGATCGAGAACACGTCTTCGATAGCCATCAAGAACGGTTTGTCATCCTCACGAGTCGGTTCGGGAATGAACTCATCCAAGGCATCCATCAAATCGGAGATACCTTTGCTGGCCTCTGGATCTGAAGGCGCGTTGTACGCGGGCAGCGAACTACCGCGAATCACGGGCACGTCGTCGCCGGGGAAGTCATACTTCGACAGCAATTCACGAACCTCGAGCTCAACCAATTCGAGCAATTCCTCATCGTCAACCAAATCGCATTTGTTGAGATAAACGACGATGTAAGGTACGCCGACCTGCCGGGCCAACAGCACGTGCTCTTTGGTTTGGGGCATCGGGCCATCGGCTGCCGAAACCACCAAAATGGCACCGTCCATTTGGGCGGCTCCGGTGATCATGTTCTTCACGAAGTCGGCGTGGCCGGGGCAGTCGATGTGGGCATAGTGACGCTTGTCGGTTTCGTACTCGACGTGAGCCACCGCAATGGTCACGGTCTTGGTGGCGTCTCGAACGGTCCCGCCCTTGGCGATGTCCGAGTAGCCCTTGGCTTCGGCGAGCCCCTTTGCTGCTTGCACAGCCAGGATGGCTCCGGTTGTGGTGGTTTTGCCGTGGTCAATGTGACCAATCGTGCCGACGTTGACGTGAGGCTTGGTCCGCTGAAAAGTTTCCTTGGCCATTCTGGTTCACCTGGATACGCAAATCACACCACTATCGGTCCAGGATACGCCTGTCCCGACCCTTCCCGTCGTCGACCGTGTTCACACCCACGGTGGCTCGCCGACGGTTCGGCCGTGCGATTCGCATCGATTTTTGCAGAAAATCGAAAACGAAACGAAACTGTCAAAAGCTGCTGATGGGATTTGAACCCATGACCTCATCCTTACCAAGGAGGCGCTCTACCCCTGAGCTACAGCAGCGGGGCGACTTCGTCGCAGCGATTGGCGTTGGGCTTTTGGCAATTGGCGGCACTTTGGAAGAGCTAATCGCCAAAAGCTAATCGCTAAAAGCTGCGGCAAAGCCGCAAAGCGGGTGAAGGGAATCGAACCCTCGTATTCAGCTTGGAAGGCTGCTGCTCTACCATTGAGCTACACCCGCAATGGAAG
>JBCCJB010000271.1:0-5942 GCA_039028015.1 Planctomycetota bacterium | reverse complement strand
GTTAGCCATGCGGCCCTGAAGTTATTCGCTTATTGAAACGGTTGCGTTCGGAATTGTAGATTTGCAAACGCGAGTTGGTCGGTCTTGGCGGCTAAAGCGATTTACTTCGGCACGTTGGATGGAGACTCTTCACCGTTGATCAGCCGTGTGATTTTTCTGAAAGTCTTCCAGTCGCCAAGTGACACCCGGAATTAGTTTCGCGGCATTTTCGAAGTAGATTTTCTTCAACACGGGATCGGGCAAATCGATGCCATAGATTCGCCAATGACCTTGAGGAAGTGGCCTGGTTTCGGCATACGGCATGTACTCATCTCGCGTTTCCAAGAAACGCCAGTACAAACGCATTCGAGCTTCCGGCCAAGGACCATCGGTGCCAAAGAGAATGCGGTCTTGATGCTCGAGAAAGAAGTCTCGCGACGTGTAAGGCTGCCGACCAAGTTCGTTGATGCGTGATGCAATTTCAACATAGAGGTTGGGATATTTCGCCAGCCATCGCGTTACCACTTCAAGGTCTTCGGAAGAGTTCGCGACATGCGCGCCAATGAAATTCGTCTGTGGGTGTCGTTCGATCACACGATTGCGGGCAGCCAACAACGACTCACGTGATGGAAATTCATCGCCGTAAAAACTCCAATCGGGGTGCCGTGTGAGTTCTTCCCAGCGTTCATTGCGGGCATCAACGGGTTTGAAAAACGCAATGGGGTCTGCTGTGTGAATGATGACCGGAATCCCGAGCTCACCGCACACTGACCAGATTGGATCCCATCGCGGATCATCGATCTCAATGAGCGATCCATCCGGGTTGCGATAACCCAACCCAAACCGCTTGAAAACCTTAAGCCCCGAAGCACCTCTAGCGACCGCTTCACGCAACTGTTCGGCCGTTCGGTCAGCAAACCCAGATCGATGACAGGCCCACGTTTCGGGTCGGTCTTTCTGCCCATCACCCATCCAATCGACATTGGCGTAAATCACAAACCGAGATTTATAATCGCGCCATAAAAACGAGAGATGCTCATCAAATTGTCGGCCCAATTTGCCATCCAGCGAAATGCAAACAGCCATGCGGTTGCGATCCATCATCGCGACGAAGTCATCAAGGGCTTGTGGATTATGTCGCTGTCGATGGAACAGATGCGTGTGCACATCAACCACGGGGTATTTGGCTTGCTGCAAAGGCGTCGACCGCACACGAAGATTGCTGGTTGGATTGAATTGGCGTAGTGCGAGCGGACTGCCATCGGTGCCATCAAGATCATCGGCGTTGACGCTTTCCGTGTCGCTAGCGACGTCGTCGACTTCATCTTGACGGGATTCGCTGGCTTTCACCTCGTCACGATCCAACTCCCAGCGGTTTGCGTCTTGACGGTCCGCATTGATCCACACCTGCCGATCAATCTCGCGATACGATGGATTCCAATCGGATTGAACTCGATCGCAGGATTCAATGGTGGTAATCACGATGGGCTGGCATCCTGGAAGCGTCGCGATTTGTTGTGCTTGGCCACACGGCGACGAAAACATGAGCCAAGAGAATGCCAGCAACATGGCCGCTGGAACATGAAAAGGTTGCGGATTCCCGTGCAAGTACATCATCCCCGTATCGTCGTTATCGACCTCGCTTGATTCAATCCCGCATTCGAAGAAGATTCTGAGATGACGCTGAGCGATTTCACGTGGCAACTCGACGGCTGGATTATTTGTGCGGGGGTGTTGTGCGCCATCTCTGCCGCAATGCTTGGTTCATTTCTGGTACTTCGCCGAATGAGTCTTTTGGGCGACGCGATCAGCCACGCCGTGCTACCGGGGCTTGCCGCCGCGTTTCTTTTTTCCGGATCGCGAAGCAGCGGGATGATGTTCATTGGCGCGGTTGTGATCGGTGTTCTGACAGCGCTGCTGACCGATTTCATTCATCGCCGGGGAACTGTTGACGAAGGGGCAGCAATGGGTGTGGTTTTCACCACCTTATTCGCGACCGGATTGGTCATGATCGTGGTCGCTGCGGACCGAGTTGAACTCGATCCTGATTGCGTGCTCTATGGGGCAATCGAACGGACCCCATTGGATCAAGTGACGCTGTCACTGCCCGGCGGCATTGCATGGCAGATGCCCAGAGTTGTTTGGATGCTGGCGGGTGTGTTGCTACTGAATCTGATCTTCACGGTCGTCTTCTTCAAAGAGCTAAAGCTGTCGACATTCGATCCGGCACTGGGCGACGCGATCGGTTTTTCGTCGACGTGGATGCACTACGCTCTGATGACGCTGGTCGCGATCACCGCGGTCGCGAGTTTTGAAAGTGTTGGCAACATCCTGGTTGTCGCCATGTTTGTGGTTCCGCCCGCGGCGGCTTCACTGCTAACAAATCGACTGGCGTCCTTGATTGTTTTGGCTTGTCTTATGGGAGCCGTTGCCGCAATCACAGGACACATCGCGGCGGTGTCCATTCCGAAGTGGTTTGGGTTTGATAGCACGACCACGGCAGGCATGATGGCGGTGATGGCTGGCTTGCTATTCGCAATGGCGCTGCTGCTTGCCCCGCGTAACGGTTTGTTACCACGACTCGCAAGGCGTTGGTGGTTGTCGTGGACGATCCTTTCCGATGATGTTCTATCATTGCTTTATCGGATTGAGGAACGTCCCAATCAGCGGCGGTTCATTCATCCAAACGAGGCTCGCGATGGCGAATCAGACTCGATTGATTGGATCGCCGACATGTTGTTGACAACCCGTCGCGCCACGCAATGTGCCCTGCGGTGGCATGCGTTTCGTGGCAAGGTGGTCGCAGAGACGCCTGGTCAATTACCAGCTTTGACCGCTGTTGGCCGCAGCGAAGCCACTTCGTTGGTGCGTTCGCATCGACTTTGGGAACAATATTTGATGACGCAGGGAGATGCATCAGATAACCAAGTTCATGGCACGGCGCATCGACTGGAGCATTTCACCGACTCAAAACTTCAGGCCGAACTCAATCAACAAACCGATTCACCCAACGTGGACCCGCACGGAAGCGAGATTCCCCAGTAGCAACCAAGAATCGAACGTCGAGTCAGTACCGCGGGTGCCTTGCACGGTGAATGCCTGAGCCCGCTTTTGCTCGTGTTACTTTTTGCCAAGCGCACGTTTGGCAGAGAAGAACTCGGTCAGCAAGGCACCGCATCGATCCGCCAAGATGCCACCGAGCACTTCGCAGCGATGGTTTAGCCGAGGATCCGTCAGCACGTCATACAAGCTGGACACGGCGCCGCCTTTAGGATCGAGTGCACCAAATACGACTCGATCAACACGCGACTGAACAATCGCGCCGGCGCACATCACGCAGGGTTCCAAGGTCACATAAAGCGTTGTTTTTTCGAGCCGCCAATCGTCCATCGCCGCGGCGGCTTGAGTGATGGCAATCATCTCAGCATGTGCCGTGGGGTCTCGTAACGCCTCGCGTTGATTGCCCGCACCGGCAATCATCCGACCCTCGCGAACAATCACGGCGCCGACGGGAACTTCATCTGCAAGCGCGGCCGACTGGGCCAATTCGATCGCACGTGACATCCAGTGCGTGTCAAAATCAATCGGGCTGGTATTCATCGATCACGGCAATGCATTCACCAAACGGACTCGTTGATTGACCGGAGATATGTTTCGCAGTGATGCGATCACTCCGTCGAAAGTGATCGATATCGAATGTTGCGAAATTCGCTGACGCATTGGTAATTGGCCAAGCCGAGTGGTAGCGCCGGATCCATTTCGAGGCGAATGTCGAACTGGTGATACGATCGTTCGACATCAACCCAGTCGTCACCATCGATCCAGCACTGAATCTTTTCGGGCGTCACCCGCACTCGGATCGTTACCCACGTTCCGTTTTCGAACTCTTTGAATTGCGTCGTTTCGTTTTCGCTGGCGTCGCTCCCATCGATGCTGCTCAGTCCGAGAATCCCACCGCCCCAACCACCGCACACCAGCGAGCACTGCTCGTCGCCGACTGGGAAGGTGAAACCGCAAAAGAAATCAAAACCCTCGATCCGTCGACCCTCAAACTCAATCTCATAGTTGTCTTTTTGCAGCGTTTGAGACCCATCCATGGCTCCGGTCCAGCGAACGCCGGTCAATGGATCACCAATGCCGAGCCGAATGAGATTTGGCGTGATTTGCACGTCGCCATCACCACCAAAACTACATGTCTCCCATTGATCGCGCAACTCAACCCATTGAGCGTGGCCGGTGTCATCGACTGGTTCGGCCTGTTCCGATTGGGCAACCAAAACGGGCGCTGGCACCAAGCTGATAACGACCAACAAACCGACAGAGCAACTCGATGCCCAAACGCGGTCGACGAAGAAAAGTCGGGAATGATCAGGTAAGCATGACATTGGCAACCACGTCAGGAATTGTGATGACGGACGATTTCGACGCTCGATAACGACCGAGGCAAATGGAACGCGACGAGTGAGCAATACCAGATCGCTCGCATCTCAAACCCGATCCATCCTCAGCGTCGTCGACTCAAACAAAATACTCAACCGGCCAATAAGGGTCATCCAATGCAACCTGTCACAAGAATTCGCCTGTTCGGTTTCCGCTTGGCCGCATGTGTTTTGGCAGCTTATTGGTCGCTGATCTTTTTTGGCACTCACTTGCCAAAATTGCCCGCGGCGACCCAAGGCATTCCAGATAAGGTCGCTCACTTCACCGCCTTTTTTGGTTTGGCATTACTGTTGTGCTATGTCACCAACTCAACCCGATTGTGGCGACGTTTTGGCAGCATTGTCGTTTTGTGTGTGGCGTACGGGATTATCGACGAAGTCACCCAATCATTGGTCCGCGGCCGACAGACCGATGTGCTTGATTTGCTGGCCGACACCGCCGGAACGCTGCTCGCCGTCGGTCTCTATTCCGCCGCACGGTGGGTTTGGCAGCGACGATCGACGTTTCCTCGATCAACCATGCCGCAAGTGATTTGAGATATCGACTACCACGCTTGCAAGGTTTGTCTGCACCGATTTAACAAGTCAATTGCCGATTCAATTTCAGCTTTTTGACGTGATGGATCGTCCGGGATTTCTCGCTCGATCGTCAGCGGCCCGGCATAACCGATCTCAATGAGCGTTTTGAGATAACGCTCGACATCGACCGATCCGCTGCCCAGTGGCACCTCAGCGCCCCACGTCACACCGGGTTGATCACTCCACGTCGCATCTTTGCAGTGCACGCTGCGAACATGGACCGCCACCGTGCGAAGTGCTTCGATGGGATCACCCGTGCCATAAAGAATCATGTTCGCGGGATCAAAATTGATCCTTAGATTGGGCTCGCTTACCGCATCAATGAACATCAACAGCCCTTCGGCGGTCTCCTGCCCCGTTTCCAAGTGCAGGTATTGATCATGCGCGGCGACGTAGCGACAGAGGTCGCGCGTTGCCGCGACGACTTCCGCGTAAGTGTTCTCAACGCGATGATCGATGAAGCCCAAGTGGAGTGCGACGGCATCAACACTCAGCCACGATGCAAAGTCACTGATCGCCTTCATTTCCGCAAGTCGCGACGAACGCGTTTCAGCGGGCACGAGCCCGATCGTTTGCGCGACAGTGGGAATGTCGGCGTAGCTTTCTCCCTCAAAACCGCCAAAAACAGCGGTGCAGGTTACCGAAATCTCACCCAATTGCTCAGCAAGCGCCTTGGCCGAGGCCTTATCACGATGGTCGGGATGAGGCGCATGAAGCTGGATGGTCGGCACACCTAGTTCTTTGATGACCGACCAATCCACACCCAAGCCAGCATCAATCGAAGCGAACACACCGACGGGTCCGAGCGACATCGCAGATCCAATCTCAGGCCACAGGATGAGCGGATTCAGCACGGGAGCAAACCCAGCATGCCCAACCAAAGCAAGGTAGCGGCAGAGGGACTCGAACCCCCGACACGCGGATTATGATTCCGCTGCTCTAACC
>JBCCJB010000270.1:0-5977 GCA_039028015.1 Planctomycetota bacterium | reverse complement strand
ATCGATCCAGTCGAAACGACCAGATTTACCAGCGGTACTCGCCACCGAAGCTCAAACCCTGGGCCCAGTAATCCGTGTTATCAAACGCGAATTCAGGGAACGTGGCTGCTTCGGGCGTGGTGTCGATCGGCAATTCCGGCAACTGATTGACGTCGATCAAGCGATCAATGTGGTCACCAGGACGCACCACGTTGGACCAGTAGAGGAACGTGTATCCGACGGTGGCCCGCAGTTGTTCAGTGAGCTGATAACCCAGTTTCAGATCCAACTGGGGCAAGACGCTGAACACGTCACGCGAGTGATTACCAATGTTGGTTTCCTGCGCCAGCAAGCCGCCGACTTGGGTTTGTCCGCTGCCCGTCGGTGGTGTGCCCGCGCCAGTGAAATCAATCGTGGTTTCACCGTTGATTCGCACGCGTTGACGTGTGTTGCCCACACCCAACCGGATACCGGCATCAAAATTCCAGTAGCCTCTCACGTGGGAATACAGGATGCCCAGATCGATTCCGTTGAATTGGTTTCGAGTGCGGAAGTGATCGCGGACATCAAAGTCCAGTGGGTTATCAAGTGCCGTCAGCAACTCTTGGGCGTGAATGCTTTCGGACAACGTGACCTGACGGAAGCCAAGCATGTACTCGGTGCGATGACAGATTTGCTGTGGACAGCAGTGCACGTCCGTCACGCAAGCTGATTGAGCACAGCGGAGATGCCGCAGATGCAGCCCCCAACCGTACAGTTCGCTTTCGACGTCGATGTCCAGCGTCCCAGTCAATCGATCTGAATTGACTTCTTCGATTTGTTCGATGCCGCCGAGTTGCAAATTCTGAAAGGGTCGTCCCAATTCCGGCGAGTTTGTCGGTGTTCCAAAAAAGCTGTCCGTTTCGGTGCCGATGCGGAAGTAGTCCGCTCCAATGCCCCAGGTGTGACAGTTGTCGAGCCAAAATCCAAATCCCAGACGAAAGCCATCGAACGAGTCGGTCAACAAGTCCTCACCGCCAAACAAAACCTGACCTCCCGGCAAGGCAGCCGTGGACGCCAAGGGCGGCGTGTGCATGCCATCGGCCCACCACAGCAGATACTCCGCCGAGAACCAGCCGTCCTGCGGCCAACAAATCGTGACGCAGGGCTGCAGCGTGTCGCAGTCGTTGTATTGACCACACATCGGATCGCCGTTGCAGCAATTACCGAACAGGCAACCAAAGCCTCCGCCACATGGTCCGCCGTCGCATCCACCACAGGCGGGAACGCCGCACATGCCATCACACACATCAACGCCACAACCGCACGATGGACCCGGCAACCCATCGCAGCCACCGTCATAGCACGCCGGGTCGACATGCTCGGCAACGGGCAGCGGTTCGACGGTACCGTGAAAGGGTTCCAAAACGACACGGCCATCCAGCGGAACCTGAGGCGTGGGATAAGTCGCTGCGATGGGATTCTCGTGCACGATGACGCCACCGGATGGGGGCATCGATGCGGACACTTTTCGCACGTTCGGGTTAGCCTTGCTCGGGCTCGTCGAATTGGGGATCGATCGAAGCCGCGGTCGGCGCTGCGACAGATCTCGAACGGGCTGCCACGAGGCGCGACCGTCGGCGGCAATCGAATCTTGACGTGATCGCTCGGGCGATTGACCCATCACGGTGGTGCCCAGCATGACGGCGAGCATGGTCGCATAGCTGGTTCGAAGCATGGTTGTGAGCACAACGTCACCCATCAATGTGGAGGCGGTGGATTGGGAGCCCCTATTAAGACTCACCTAGCCAATCGGCAAACTTTGCCAAGACGCTGCAAACAAAACCGTTAAAATCAGAAAAATCGATAAGACTGACTCAATCGCTACAAATTCACACGTGGCTCAGTGAAGCGAGGACGCAACATCGATGACCGTGAGGAGACTCGATCAGCGCATAAGAAAAGCCCCGACGAGCAACTGCCAATCGGGGCTTTCTGGGTCAATCTGCGGGTGAAGGACTAAATCAGTCACCGCTCAACAGCTATGGAATGGTCACTTAACCGGAAGCTCAATGACGAGCTAGCTTTAGATTACGCGTGTTGAGAGAGGGAATTCAATTGGGACTGATTAGCAGGAAACGCGAGCCAACTACTCGCGAGGCCGGATGGCACCGGTCAAACCGCTGTAGTCCACGCGATCGGTGGTGTGCCAAAGAGGTTGGCCAAGTTCAACGCGGCGTCGCAGAACTTCAATCTTCTCGGCGCTGCCGGCTGGCGCGTCCGTGGGGATAAACTGTTCATCTTCATTGGGCACGAAATCCTCGTCGTGGCCGTATCGCAGAATCGCTTCAAAAACGTTTTTGCAACCGCTCATACTCAATCTGTTTCCGTCAAAGCTGGGGCGAACCATTCCGAACAGGTCGCCGCAAAATGAAATAAGGACGCGGACGAAACTCATTTTCGCCGGCGAAATCCCCTCGACATCTATCGAGGAAACCGATTATTCGCCATTTGAAACACTGGTCAAGAAAATTCTGATCGGCCAAAACACGATTGCCTCGTTGGGACCACCGTCCGGCTCGACCAAGCAAACCTGATCGTTTGCGTAGTTCATGAGTCCTTTAGGACGCTTCAAATTCGCAAAAGTTCGTTGCGGCGTTGCTCAATGGACGAAATCGCCTCCTTGTCATCTTGTGAAGGTTGCGTTAAGCCAATTTGTACGTTTGATTGACGATTGGATGGGCGTATCTGGTGCAGCGTCGACTCGAGAAACGCTACAACCCGGCGAGCCCATCCCGGCGGCACATTTGCCATATTCCGCAATGAAGTTTTTTTCCGATTTTCTCGGCTGACGGCCTGCTGGCATGACTCTTTGGCACCAAAGCGAACTGGTCTTGCCCGCAAAACCGCGTGGATGTCACCTGGTAACCGATCCGATCTCGAAGGCCAGCGGACCGCTGAGTCGCGTTTCCATTGGTGTGCTGCACGTGTTTATCCAGCACACCAGCGCTGCATTGACCATCAACGAGAACGCGGATCCGGACGTGCGGGCGGATTTTGAAACCGCAATGAATCACGCGGTCCCCGAGACGCTGCCCTACATTCACACGCTGGAGGGGTCCGATGACATGCCAGCTCACGTGAAGTCATCCATGATGGGCAGCTCGGTCAGCGTGCCCGTTGGCGATGGTCGACTTCGATTGGGAACGTGGCAGGGAATTTACTT
Source organism: Planctomycetota bacterium (assembly GCA_039028015.1). Lineage (GTDB taxonomy): Bacteria > Planctomycetota > Planctomycetia > Pirellulales > Pirellulaceae > Rhodopirellula. The sequence continues at coordinate 2,793 of JBCCJB010000270.1, read as the reverse complement.
GTGCGAGTTTCGCAATCACGGCGGGCCACGCCGATTGGTGCTGACGTTGCAGGGGCAAGTCGCGAGTTAAATGAACAAGTCGACGCAATGACTCGTCTGACGATTCCGATTCACTTGCGTGGCAACCATCCCGCTACCGACGGCTGCGCGGTCAATCGCACCTTCGCTTCGCACCGCAGGTCTCGCTCGCCGGCCGCATAACGCGCGAAGACCACGACCTCGGATGCAAGTGGCTGCTTTTCTTGCCACCGAATCGGCAAACGCAATCGGTGAGGCTCGGGCGACCGACGCTGGATTTGATCAAGCATGTCGGCATCAAAGTCCCAGCGTCCCAGACGCACATCGTCACCGGATCGATTTGGATCAAGCACGACCACACTGATCCCCTCGATGGGATCCTGCTGGTCGATCGGTCGCGTTTGCGGCAGGTCTTGGCTTGCCAAACGCGACGCGGGATCGATGGCTTTGGGATGAAACCCGATTGGTTGGCCATATTGGTCGTGACCCGCAATGACCACATCGATTCCCTCGCATATGAGCGTATTGGCGTTTGCCGGGTCGTCATCCTCGCGACGACCAAATCTTGGCTGCGTTGCGTGCGGTTCGATATCAATCCGAGCCACCTTCAAAATCACTTTGGGACTCGAGCCCGCAACCGCTCCCAGACCGCCCAACATTCCCAAACCCGGTGGCATCACGATCTTTCCGGGCGGTCCATCGGGACGTCCGTTGATCGAATTGGGCGGCAAAGGTTTTCCCTGTTCGATGGGATCGAGTCGCTGGTCACCGGCTCCCGGCGGTTCGGGCACCTGAGGTGGGCCGGGCATCAATGATGGTCCAGGCGCTCGTGATGATTCTGGCATCGACGGCGTCCCGATGTCCGCCGGATCGACGAGCTGGCCTTCATCAATCAGCGAGTCGATATCGGGAAGCTCGAAACTATCGCTGTTGGGCCGCGAATCGCGTTTGGGCAATGGCAAAACGCTGTCGTCATCATCCTCAGGTCCACGATTCTCGGATGACGCTTCCGAGGTTTGTTGTGGTTTCCCCGGTGGAACCATCTCGGGCACCTCAGCGGAATCATTGCCAGGCGGCGTCAACGTGCCCGATCCACGCGGCCGGAATGGATCCGTCAGCGGAGGCGAATCAAGATCATGTCCCATATCGAATGGTTTGCTGGGATGCGCGTCACCACGACTCTCATCAGACTTCAGCGGGCTTGCTTGGTGAACGCGTTCGTGAATGACGTCAGACGATTGATCCGCAGCTTTGTGCTGGCTTGCCTTCGCACGACGAAGCTTGTCGATCAGCACCCGATTTTCATAGTCGGCTTCATAAAGCTGATCTTCGAGCACACGGACTTCTTGCCGAAGCTTTTGCGCGTACAGATCCTCTTGGGCTCGCCCTCGACAGCCCGCAGTCGCTGGCAAAACGAAACCGATGACCAGCACGCCGATCGTCCCGCGATGAAGCGCAATCCGATTCATGTTGATGTGCCGAGGCAGTGACGACCCGACTGCAAACCACCGAGGCAAGGCAAACTCGACGACGACGAAAACGACCGAAAACTTAACTCAAGTTTCCGTTATCAAATGCCGACGCGGCGTGTCAACGGTTCAGGCAACACGATGGGACTCGGAACTCACGACGCGTGATTCGATGACACGGTCAATCGCCGACGCCGAGATCTTGATCTAGTGAATCAAGAATCAAGTTGAGCTCCGCTTCCTCGTGTTGCTCAAAGTCATCCATGAGAGCCTGCAATCGATCCAGCAAACGCTCCTGCGAAGGCGTCAATTCGGGCGTTTGCCCCTCGATCGTTTCCGATTCCGCCGGAGTGTTGACACGCGACTTCTCGGCCTGCTCCGCCAAATGTCTTGCTTGTTCGAACAAATCACGGTGCTGCATCCGCAGTGATTCAGCCAAAACCGATCGTTCAGGTTCGGTATCAATCGCAGCATCAAAGTACCCATAGGCTTCTTCGAGTCCGAAATGCATTGCGAGCTGGTCTCGAAAATCACCCATCAATCGAAGCAGCTCCGCCCAGTGATTGCCCGCCACCTCACGTGGATGCGTCAAACGCTTCAGCCGCTGAATCAGCATTTTCAAATCACGATTGTCGTCCTTGATGTCTTTCAAAAACGCTGCGTTGACCGTCAGCCGCCGCGTTGCCACCGATGACGTCTTCATGATTTGTCGCTCCGATTCGAGAACAATCACCCCGTGTTCTATTCTACGCGGTCCGTTCGCCACGCGTTTCGATGCAGGTGTCGATTTGATAGGAGCCATGTTCACAAAACTGAAAAAAACTCGTCCGGCAGTGATCTCATCTCTGGTCAACGCGATCGCAGTGCAATGAACCAAGGCCGAGTTTTGCTAGCAAATCGCATGATCAATTTCGATCTTGACGCTCCCAGGCCAATGCCAACAATCCCACGACGTGCTTGGCAACGGATGTCAAACACACTGCCATCAGTCGGTTCGGCAATGACACTGCCGATCTGCTGAACAACCAGACGGATTCTGGTCGAGCCGCTGCAAACGGCAATCAAATGATTCGCAAGGAGGCGAACAAAATGCGTCACGTCATCGCTCGTGAAGTGGGCTTCCCCAACCTGGGTTTTGATGGCCGAACACGGCTTCGGCCACGCAACGCAAACCCAGTCAACGTCGCCAGCTGCAACGGCACGTCCGATGCCGCGGTTGCTTATCCGCGGGGTGAATGTGCGTCCGCTCAACTGGATTCGCCGATTGCGACCTCGCGTGAAACTGGTTATGCGGAGTCGACCGCGT
>JBCCJB010000269.1:0-5986 GCA_039028015.1 Planctomycetota bacterium | reverse complement strand
TTTCGCACGCTAAGACCGCTAGGGTTAATGCGAGTATCATCGGCACCATCCCATCGCCCAAACGAAACCAGTAAAGCCTCAAAAGTTTGGCGGCGAAGTCGGGCGCTATTGCGGGCAAGATTCCCACGATGAGACCTGCCGTGGTGATGGCGAAAGCACCCAGCCCAAATGCAACCAAACGGTGCAGCGGATGATCCGCTTTTGCTTGGCGACGCCACACGATCACCGTCGCCGCGGTGAGCACCACCAACCCAAAATGCCTCAGATACCACGACAAATGGAACGCGGCCGGCGTCAGATGATGCGAAATGCGAAAGTAAGCATACGTCCGAGCCGCCGCGTTCGTTTCCGAGTCGGTGGCTTCCCAATTCATTGCCAGCGGCGGAACCAATCCGACCAACGAAAGGCTTCCTCCGATGAATAGCTCTTTGGAAAAAAAAGTGGGTCGGGGGTGCCCGCCTCGCCAGGGTTGATACCGGATGCCATAGGCGATCATGGCCGCCACCACTGACCAACCACCGGTCAGCACATGAAACGCAGCTGCGGCTCCGAACCAAATCCAAACCCGTCGCCAACGGTTACGCAGCAAATCCGACAAACCAAATAGAACCAACCCGTAGGCCGGTACCTTCGCCTCGATACCTCCGACGACCCATTCGCCCGCCAAATTCGCGTATTCAATCCCGGCCAACCAAATCAAGAACGCGGCGACAATGGTTCGATCGCTCAGTTCGAGCGTGCGTCCCAATGTCGTCCAGCCGCATGCAATCAATGTCCAACCGACGCCGCGCCCAATCCAAGCGGTCGTCGTCAGCGAGACCAATTGTGTTGGCCAGCCGAAGACGACATAGAACAGCCAGTGGGCTTTCCCCGATGCCGCAAACAGATCGTTTTGGCACCACTGTGGTTGCCAAAAGTTCTTGGCTTTGACCAGGTAGTGCGCCTCATTAACCGCGGGTGGCGGATCACCCGCATAAATGAAGCAGACCGCCAGCAGCATGATGACCGGCAACAGGCTGCTCATTGGGGGAAAACGCCGACCGGCGTGGATCATCGACGCACCATCGACACCGCCATGTCAATGGCTGCAATGAGACTTGAGTGACTCGCTTTTCCCTGCCACGCCAAATCCATCGCCGTGCCGTGGTCTACGCTGGTCCGCACGATGGGCAACCCAAGGGTGACATTCACTGCATCATCAAACGCCAAGGCTTTTAAGGGAATCAAACCCTGATCGTGATACAAACAAACGTAGGCATCGACACGTGAACGCATCGCGGGCGTGAATGCCGTGTCCGGCGGAAGGGGGCCAATCACGTCGCGACCCGATTGGCGAGCTGTTTCGATCGCAGGAATCACGATTTGATCTTCCTCACCGTGACTAAACATGCCGCTCTCGCCCGCATGCGGATTGAGACCCAAAACGGCAATTTGAGGTGGCAGTCGGCTTCCACCGGATCGCAGTCGTCGTTCAATCGCTTCGGCGGCCAAGTTGATGGTTCGAACCAGAGACGCCTGATTCAAATGCCTCGGCACATCAGCGAGTGGCATATGAATCGTTTCAAGCACGCACGAGATGCTCGTACTGGTTAGCATCATCCGCACATCGGCGGGCTTGCCATCGACAGCTCGTCCGGCCCGATCGGCCAAAAGTTCTGTGTGCCCAGGGAAAGGAATTCCCGCTGCGGACCAAGCCTCTTTTTGAATCGGACCCGTCACCATCGCATCCACATCGCCGCGCACCGCGGCATCGGCGGCCGTGCAGACCGTCTCGTAGGAAGCGCGACCGGTATCGGCGCTAAACTGACCGGGCACAAGAGCCGCGACATCCACATCACCGCATTGAATAGTTGCCACGTCATTGACGGCAAAGCTGTCCGTTGGTGGCGGAACGTTCAGCGAAAGCATTTTGCCGACGCGGGTCAGCAGCCGATGATCACCGCATAACAAGGGAATGCACTGGGACCGAACCAGTGGGTCTTCGCATACCCGCAAAGCCAATTCGGGGCCGACACCCGAGGCTTCTCCGATCGTGATCGCTAACTTTGGTCGAGTCATTCCATCTTCGCGCCGCCTTGGTGCTGGACCCGTCGTGACTGTGGAACTGGTGATGGTGATCTCCTGAAGATCTTGGATGAACGGTTTTGATGTCGTCCGAGCTATTGTGGCGACCCGGCGCCAAGATTCGCTTGGCGGGGCCCCATGCGGCCGAACATGCGATCGAGTTCATCGCGTGAAAAGAACAATGCCGTGGGTCGTCCGTGTGGGCAGTGGTGAGTGTCTGCGTAGAGGTCTTTCTGTTCCAGCAGGCTTTCGATTTCTTCTGGCTCCAGCGGATCACCGGCTTTCACCGCGGCTTTGCAAGCCACGGTTGCCAACAATTGATGCAGCAAATCCTTTGGGTTGGGGTTTCGGCCGGCTCCCATCACCGCTTCGAGCAATGTCCGCAACATTTCGCTGGGCGACTGGTGCTGCATGATGGCAGGCACCGCGTGAATCACAATCGATTCGCCGCCAAAGTCCTCGATCTCCAAACCAAGCCGATTGAGACATTCGGTTACCTCAAGAACCGCGGCACGTTCTCCTGGTGTCATGTTGACGGGTTCGGGAACCAACAGCCGCTGCGATTCGAGACTGGCGTTGTCGCCCAAGACTTTTTGGTTGATTCGCTCGAACAAGACACGCTCATGCAAGGCGTGCTGATCGATAACGACCATCCCCGATTCATCTTGAGTTACCAAATAGCGATTGTGAACCTGTAAGCCAAGCCGACTGACGGATCGCGATTCGAGTGATTCCAATCGTTCTTTGCGTTGGGTCGCGTCCTGAGTGGTTGACGTGTTGCCTGAGAACTCGCTCGCCGACTGCGATGCGGTTTGTTGCGATGCCCCGTTGCGCACGTGCGCATCATCGGGCGTGTGGAAATCAGCAGGCTCATCACGTTGACGTGATAACGGTCCACCCGGAAAAGGTTTGAACGGATCGATTCCGATTGATGGCGACTGATCGTTTGAGTTTCGATCCGCTTGATGGGTTGTGTCCCCACGCGCCCACTGAATGACCGATTGCCGCTGGGCACTGACATCGGCCGCCGACAGACCGACCACGCCGTGATCAGGTTGCGACCCGGCGATGGAAGCGTTGCTATTTGATATGGGTTCCGGAAGCGGTGGTGTCGTTGCGACGCGATGCGTCATATCGGTCGACAGGAAACGTTGCCTTAAAGTTTGCAGCAACCGACTGTAAACGCGACCCGAATCAGTGAAGCGCACCTCGAGTTTGGCAGGATGCACGTTGACGTCAATCATGTCAGCGGGCATGTCCATCCGTAGGAAACAGATGGGATGTCGACCGACCATCAACAAACCTCGATATGCCTCACCCAAGGCGTGTTGCAGCGCTCGGTCTCGGATGTGTCGGCCGTTGAGAAACAAATACTGCATCCGGCTGTTGCCACGGCTGACCGATGGCTCACAGACGTAACCCTGGATGCGTATCGGTGGGTCATCGCTTTGGATGGATATGAGTGCTTGTGAGACGTCGCCGCCAAAGAACGCCTCGATTCGTTCCGCCCAATTGAGCGTCGGTAAGAGATCATGTTGCACCTTGCCGCCGGATCGCAACACGAAATGAACCGATGGATGCGCCAGAGCCAATCGGGTGAAGGCCTCGATAATGTGGCCGCGCTCGGTTGATGGCGTCTTCAGGAATTTGCGACGGACCGGTGTGTTGAAGAAAAGATTTCGAACTTCGATCGTGGTGCCGATGGGGCAGCTAGCCGGGGTGGGAGCTTCGATGACACCGCCGCGAATTTCCAGTTCCGAACCGCCGACATCCGTGCGATGTGATTCGTCGACCGCGCTAGCCGATTCATTCTCGTGCGGTCGGCTTCGAATGGTCATCTGCGACACGCTGGCAATCGACGCCAACGCTTCGCCGCGAAATCCGAGCGTGCCAACATGAAACAACGCGTCGTCATCGGGTAATTTGCTGGTCGCGTGACTTGTGACCGCAAGCGCTAGCTGAGACGCTGGCATACCGCAGCCATTATCGCTGATTCGAATCAGTTCAACGCCGCCTCCCTCGAGCGTGAGCTCAATCCGGCTCGCACCCGCATCAATGCTGTTTTCAAGCAATTCTTTCACGACCGAAGCGGGTCGCTCGATGACTTCGCCGGCGGCAATTTGGTTGACCAACTGCGATGGCAATTGGCGGATAACGCGGGGTGGAGCTGCGGACGTGGGCACGTTGAACAACCGTCAGTGGCAGCGTGATGCGAATTGCCGAGAGAGCGTTGGAACGACTGTTAGGTTATCAATCGCGGTGACTTCAGACTAGCGATGTCGCACGCGGCCACCGCGGAAAGAACTGGCCGGTTTGTTCTTGGTACATGCGATAATCGTCCCCAAATCGCTCCACCAATTTCTTTTCTTCAATGCGCGTGCGAACGACCAGAAATCCAAATGGCACCATTCCAGCAAGCAATAGAAACCAATTCGTCGTTGCCAAACTGCCTCCAATCACGGCGATCAAGAATGCGACGTAAAACGGATGCCTGACAAAGCGGTAGGGCCCTGTCACCACAAGCGTGTGCGATTTTCGAATCACCACACTGTCGGTCAGATTGTCACCGAGGCTCCGAAACGTCCACACCACCAACATGCCTGACAGTCCGAGCAAGCACAGACCCAGCCAACGCATTCCGATCGGTGTGGTCACCGACGACCAAGCCATCCACTGCGGATTGATCATCCAGGCAAGGCTGCCGAGAAGCCCCGGCAAGGCTCCCAGCCTGAGCCCGAACAACATGACAGCGCCTTCCTGCCGACGGTCAATTGGTTCCTTTGAATGCGACCGAACCCGGTGATAAAGGGCCATCGGTGCGAAGGAAGCAAAAATGCCGATGACCATGAGCCGGAAAAGATGATCTTGGGTCATCACTTTAATCTTTTGGCTCGACGCATCGCTTCAAGTTCTTTAACCAGCGGACGCCAGTACTGCCGGTCGGTATCACGCTCCGCCAATTGTTCTTTTTCCAGCTCCTCATTCAACGCGGTTTGGCTCGTACCCAATGTTTCGACCAGCAGCTTGCGTTCTTTCATCACCTCTTGGAGCAACGTTGGATTTTCCGCAGCGACGCGAATTAGGACTTCGGGTGTTCTCGACTCTCGAAGCCAAAAACGAACCCGGTCTTCGGTTGGTTCATCGCGATTTTCTTCGTAGTGCGCATCAACCAAACGTCGAATCATCGGCCAGTCTTTATCTCGCTGAGTCTTTTTGGCCCTAACGAGATCCTCGATGCCCAGCAATTCATAGATCACACCATCAGAGTCTTCGATGGTCGTTCGCTGGTCCCATAGCGAATCAAAGTTGCCACAACCTCGCATTCTGCTCATCACGTCAATTCGGATTCCGTTCGCTTCGGCGTGATGGCACCGAAAATGAATCGCGTGCCCTCGTTCCAGAAGCGTCCAGTCCATTGGTGGGACTGCAATGCACTTGGCGTGCAGTGCTTCAAGTGCGGCGGTCAGCCGGTCGAGGTTGTCTTCATCGGTAACGACGACGATGTCGCAATCTCGACTAAACTCGGCCGCGCCGTAAAACACGCACGCTTGACCTCCCATAAGCAGGTGCCGAACCCCGTGTGATGAAAGTGTCGAAAGGACTTTGACGATCGGGTTCGGGATCAAGGCTGCCGCCTACCTGAAGGTAAAATTGCCACAACTTTTTTGACTCTGCCCATCGTTCCAATGGGGTCAGGCGGTACCATTCGAGCCATGAATCTTCGTGGTCGCGAGCTTCCTGACAACGTTGATGATGTGGTTCGGGGGACATGCCACAGATTTAGTTTGGAAATAGTCTCTGGCGGTGATCAACTCCGGACGAGCACCGCGGAGACTTTGAGTTCGCCGTGACCAAAAAACACAATCAATCGGTCAGTCGCGAATGGCGTCGAATGCGGTCGAGAGGACTCGAACCTCCACGG
>JBCCJB010000268.1:0-5989 GCA_039028015.1 Planctomycetota bacterium | reverse complement strand
CCCTTACCAATTTACCTGGGAGGATGCCCCAGCAGGTACTTATGCCCTGACTGCCAAGGCTACAGATGATGATGGCCTGACAGAAACGTCATCCACCGTGAATATATCTGATCGGATCTGCGGATGGGCGAATCAGAGGCGGCGCGATTAACAAGACATCTGGATGCACCATGCCCGCTTCAATCGGTGCTTGCCGGACGGCTTCGACGAGCCGTTTGATTCTTTGAGCTGTGTCGTGTGCACCCATCTGATGCATTGACTGGAAGTCATTGATGCCAAGGAAGATGATGACCAACACCAGCGGCGAGTTGACCTCGATGCGTTGCTCAATCCCGATGGCTCCATTACGACCCGGCTTTGAGGTATGCTCCAAAGACGTGGTGCGACCATTGAGGCAGTCTTCAATCACTCGAACATCATGACCAAGATCGACTAGCGTCTTTTCCATCGCCCCCGGCCAACGCACATCAAACTCAAAACGTTGCCGCGTTCCCGGAATGATTCCCCAGCTAAGCGAATCGCCATAAACCAAGATTTGTTTCATGATAATGTGATCCAGCTCTCATCTCGTGTCACAACAAATCCCAGTTCAACACCATGTACGGTTGGTAGTTCACGCTGGACCTCGCAATAACAAAAGCATCACGCATTAATGACAGGTCCTCAATCCAAAACCAACAGCGTATCGTCGCAGGACGGGATCTGGCGTTGACGTCGAACTCATGTCGGTGCGAGTTAACGCATGAGCGATCCCGTCAGCGTTGGCCAATTCACTGAAATGAGATTCACTGAGCTTCGATGCGTCAAAGCGAACACGGTTGAGATGGCAATTCAAAAATTGCAGCATCGAAAATGGACGCGTGCATCATCTCAGAAAGCAAACCTCAGGGCTCAGAACAAGCGACTCTCAATGGAGTCAATGCGTTGCCGAACCAGCTCCGCTTCCTGCGTGCGTCCGTCCAATTCAAGCAACGCGGCTTCGTTGGTGAGCGAATGGCAAAGCGATTGCCAGCGATCTTGCTTGAGCATTTCTGCCTGAACTGAGTGCAATCTTGGAAGCGCGTCATCGAGTTTGCCCATGATCAAATGAGCGTTCGCGAAATCGGCCTCCGCCGCCAAGCGTCCCGGCCAACTTTCAGCTTCGTTGATCGCCAAAGCCTGACCGAGAAAACGACTTCCCTGTTCGTAAGCCCAACTATGCATCTTGATGGAACCAAGCGTCGCGAGACTGGACGCACGGACACGCGGGTCGTCTGATTCCGTTAGCGTCCCCAGGATCGTGGTGGCGACGGATTGCTGACCCTGGGCCGCCATCGCACGGGCCAAAGCAATTTGCAGGTACGGACGCGCGTGCGACGCGATCTCATCAGCAGTTTCAGCACGCTTGATCGACAGGGACGCCAAGTGCGGCTGCCCGGTCGCGAGTTGATATTCTGCAATCGCACACCAGAGAGCGATCTCCGGTGTCAGCGTCTCGTCCATGCGGATGCCCAACCGCGAATGCCAGGGCGCCAGCGACAGGGTCAACTCTTTGGGAAGTTTGTCACCGGGATGCGCCAGCCGCACCACCTGTTCCCAATAAACGGTGTCAACTGTGGGAAGACTTTGGTTGATTCCACGTGTGTGAATGGATGCCATTCCGCTCGACACCGCCGCGTTCCAGCATTGACGCGATTGCTCAATCAGATCCAATCGCAACGACGCCTCGCATGACATCAACCACAAGTCCGATGTCAAACTTGCCAAACCATGCTCTGCGGCCAATTCGGCAGCTGAGACGAGCGACTCAAGTGCGGCGGACGTATCGCCGTTTGCAATCTGAAGTTGACCTCGCAATCGCATGGCTTCCACGCGAAACAACGGACTGCCAAGATCCGATGCAGCTTGGTCGAGAGTTTGCATCTCGCATTCGATGTCGGGTGTAACGGGCGTCCCCTCAACAATCGCAAGGCGTGCTTTCTGCCACTGCGACGCCTGATCAGGTTTCTCTCGGACTTGTTTGACCAGATCTTGCCAATTCGTTCGACCGGACCCTCGGTCGAGAACACCGGTAATGAAATCAGTAAGCTGCCGATCGTTCTGTTGAGGTTGATCAAGCAACAGTCGACATGCCGATCGCCTGTGGAGTTGAACCAGTGTGGATGCCGAACGCAGTTTCTTTTGCTCAATGAGCTCTTGAAGTTGATTTGCCAACTCGCTGGAAGGTAACACTTGGCACGAGCCGCCGCCGAGCAGTCTCTCCCTACCGTCGAAGCGGATTTGCTGTGCGCGTGGATTGGAAACTCGCAGAGCCTTTGAAGCTGCATCGGCACGCTCGCCAATCGTTGTTTGCGATTCTGAAAGATCGCCCTTATCGACCAGCGTGGCGTTTTCTGGAAGTTGCTTCGAGATGAACGCACAGCCTGAGGTGAGAACATAGAGGCTGCAGGCGGTGACGAGGCAACGGATCCTCCGACGGCATGATCGTACGAGGGCAACGTAAACCAACTCGCTGAGCTTGCTTGTCAGCTTGATGAGCGCTTTCATGATTGCATCACCGTCCATCAATAAATCGCCGGGACGACGTTGTGCATCCGCAGCAAACGAGCACGGTCGGCACATTCTGGATCAGGCCGAATGACCTCGCAGGGCAAGTAAGTATCCATCGTTCCAATCGGATCGGGACCGTTGGGATGCAGTGTGTGTTGGGCAGCAAGGCACTGACTGCGATCAGCCGCCTCAGCCGGCGTGTTGAAGACATACGGGCGGATCATGAGAATCAACTCGCTGCGACGTCGCGCCGTTGCTTGGCGACGAAACAGAAAACCGATTTTGGGAATATCACCGAGCACCGGAATCTGGTCGCGTGTGTCGGTGACGTCTTCTTCGATCAGCCCGCCCAACGCCACCGCCATGCCGTCTTGCGCGACGATCGTGCCGCTGACGCTGCGCCGGCTGACGGTGTCCACGCCAACCGGGATCGCAGCCGTGCCATCAACCGACGGGATCGGAATGGTCGCTCCATTGATCACTCGCTCACTGTTTTCTTCAACGATCCGCAAGGTCACCGTGCGATCGGCATTGATGTTTGGTGTGATCAAAAGCGACTGCCCGACATCACGAAGTTCCGTGATCGGGGTGGCTGCCACCGCGCCGTTGACCGTGCCGAGACCGCCGCCAACGATTTGTCCCGGTGTGAAGCCAACGGTGAACGGCAAGGTGTCTCCGACAAAAATCCGGCTCACCTCGTTGTTAGCGGTTAAGATCAAAGGTGTCGCCAAAGCGGTGACGCGGTTCTTGCTTTCAAGCAGCTGCATGCGGAAACGGAACGCATCATCGATGACTTGAAACGTTAATGATCCGGGAATCGTGCCGCCCAAGCCAAGCGTCGGTGGCAGCGAACGCGTCGCGCTATTGCCTCCGGGAAAGGGAATCGCTGGTGGCACACCAAATTGATTCCCATCGGAGAATGCACCCGCGATATCGGCATCACCGCCAAAGTATTCAAACGCACTGTTGAGCCCGTCGGCGAGTTCAACCCTAAGGACTTTGACTTCCAAAAGAACGGTCGGCGTCGGCACGTCCAATTGAGCGATCAACTGCGCGATCTGCTCCATGGTTTTGGGATCGCTGGTTCGAACCACGACTTGATTGTTGCGACGAATCGTAGAAACGAAGATGGTCGCTTGGCTGCGTCGCGCGATCTCGGCCTGCTGCTCTTCCGACAATCCGCCTCCCGAGCGCGCGTTTTCGATCTCCTGAAGCACATCCTCGAAAAGCTCTCGTTGCTCTTCACGTTGCTCCAGTGCCTCCGCCGCCAAATTCACGCGCGAACGCGAGCGATTATTCAGACCACCAAACCCATTCAGGCCGCCGCCAATTCCGCCGATACCGCCACCGAGTGCACCCAGGCCGCCACCCAAACCACCGAGTCCTCCAGCACCCAGACCACCGCCGAGTCCGTTATTGAATCCGGTTCCTAGTCCGCCCCCCAATCCGCCTGGCCCACCGCCAAAGGTTCCCAATCCAAGCGAACGACCGTCGACAATGTCAAAGCGATTGAAGCGCTGCGTTAATTCGATCAGATCGGCAAAGTCGTTGTCGGCTTGGTTGAGTTGCACCCGGTCGCCGTACATGTGCGAGATCGCTTGGGCGACTGCCGACGGGTTGGGATACAGCAACGTGAAGACGCGTGTTTCTTCTTCGCGGAAATCCGTCAGGTCGCTGGCGTACTCTTCGCGCGTTGCGATCCGGATGATGCCTGACTGCTCTTCGATTCGATAAAACAGACCATTGGCTTTAACAATCGCATCAATCGCATCAATCGCGGTGACCTCTTCGAGGTAAACCGTGATGGGTTGCTCGCCAGCCTGAGAGCTTGTGATGACGTTCAAGCCGGCTTCGCGGGATAGGGTCTGCATCGCTTGAGCCAGTGGAACCTTGTCAAACTCCACCTTTGTCATCAGTCGACGAGCCGATTCGGGCAACAAACGGGTTGACGTCTGCGACGCGAAATCACCGCCGCCGGGGCCAGGTAACTGCATCGGCAAACCTAATGTGTCATCCGAAAACGGACCCCCAAGCGATGCACTGGGGATTTCCTCTGGCGGCAGCCCGATGATCTGCTGACCCATGGCGGGCTGAATCCTTACAAAGACCGATCCCGCAGTGAGAAGCAACCCTAGAACGAAAAGCTGTTGGTTTGCACGCACAGGCGTACCTTCATCACGTAGGAACTCCAACGATGGACCCGGTCCGTTGATTGTTTTCGGCGTGGGAAGCTATGCGGCTTGAATCGGCCTGGTAAATTTTTCTGGTTATGCCGGCTGGCAACTACGACCCGATTCCGAATGCCAGCCGCATCGCGGTAGGAGCCGAAAGTCAACACAAATTGTAGGTTGACTGATGTTTTGCTTGCCGATAGCTCGCCACCATGCCCTGTGTTAGGCTCGGGTGTTTCGCTCAAATTCAGCTATCCAGATCCCGCTATCCACAGGGATGACAGCCTGTTGTCGTCGCAATCCGAAGCTTCCCCGCCAACGCCCGACCCGCATCAGCGCACGCGTCGTGATCACGCACTCGAAACAGCCGAAGACTACGTTGAAGCGGTGGCGGAATTCATTGACACCGAAGGCCGTTGCCGGGTGGGGGACTTAGCCACCTACTTCGGCGTCAGCCATGTCACGGTTTCACGGATTGTAGGCAGATTGGCAGGCGAAGGCTTTTTAAAAACCGAGCCCTACCGACCGATTACGTTGACGTCAAAAGGCCGAAAGCTCGCTGAAAAATCGAGGAAACGTCATCAGATCGTGCATGAGTTTTTGTTGGCCCTGGGAGTCGACGACGCCACCGCCTCGCTTGACGCCGAAGGGATTGAGCATCACGTGAGCCCCGAGACTCTCAAAAAGTTGCAAGCCTTAACCAAACGTTTGAACGACGACGCTTGAGCGGTTGCTCGCTGGATTGTCCTTACGGGTGTCGAATGTCCTGATGGGCATCGCAGCCGCGTCTCGGATCGCTGTCCGAGGCCCCGTTTGGTCTCAAGCCAGTGCTACGATCCGCAAAACTCCTGCAATCGGATTAAGCCGGATATCTGGCTCGGTCGATATTGACCAGGGCCGAACCGCCGTCGATGTTCCTGCGCTCTCAAGGTCATCTTGTGCGAGTCACGTTTTTGATTCTGATGCTGACCGCCTGTTCCGTGGGCTTGGTAAACATGGCAACTGCACAACAGCTGCATGCACCAGAGAACGAACCGGAACCGCAAAGATTCGGCGACTGGATCCCCACTGAAACACGCGACACGACATTCGAACCAGATGTCGTTCAACCGGCATCGTTCCAGGAAGAATCTGACGCAACTTGGGTCACTGCGACAAGTTCTGACGGCACAGCCCGATCGTACGACGACTGGAGCACGGACGCGCACTGCGATTGCCATCCCGATTCTCTAGCATCGGTGCCAACTGGTTGTGCCGATGGATGCGGCGGCGTCTGTGGTAAGCTCGAT
>JBCCJB010000267.1:0-6024 GCA_039028015.1 Planctomycetota bacterium | reverse complement strand
CCACGCAAACGATGCTGATGATCCTGAAGCATGGTGGTTTAGGCTCAGGCGGAGTCAATTTCGACGCCAAGGTTCGCCGAGAATCGTTCGAACCGATTGATTTGTTTCACGCCCACATCGGCAGCATGGATGCGTACGCCAAGGGACTCAAAATCGCAGCCGCAATCCGGGCCGGTGGCGAATTGGAAGCTTTCGTCAAAGACCGATACGGATCGTATGATTCAGGCATCGGTGCCAAGATCGAAGCGGGCGAAATGGACTTTCAATCGCTGGAAACCTACATGCTTGGGAAGGGCGATGTTGAACCCAACGCGAGTGGACGACAAGAGATGCTCGAGCATTTGATCAATAAATACATCGATCGCGTGTGACTGGCCTCCGGCAACGACCCGTTTGGCACATCTACGTCGTCGCGATAATCACGCTGCTGGGCGTATCGTTACTGCGAAATCGATTGACGCCCAACGAGGTGCCCGATACGCCGAGTTATCGTGGGTATTCATTCGGGTCGGCAGTTGCCGTCGCTGAAGCTTCACGTACGCCTGGATACCCGGTTTTCCTGCGCGTGTGTGATTCTCTTTTTGGACGCGATGCCGGTCTCCAATGGGTAGTGCTAGCCCATATCGCGCTGCACGCATGGGCTGCGACAATGCTAGTTGAAGAACTATTGGCAAGCGGTCTGAGCAGTGTCAACAGCGGCATCGCCGGTGGTCTTGCCTTGATCGCCAACACGTTCTGGGATCATGGCAACACCATCGCTACCGACGCGCCAGCGTTATCGTTGGCAGTCATCCTTGGTGTTTTGGTTTTGCGGCTGTGGCGAATCATGCCTGAGATCAAACAAGGTCTGATCATTGGTGGTCTTGTCACGGTTTTGATTTTTGTACGACCAGCTTATTTGTTCGTGCTGCCGTGGTTGTTCCTGATGCTTGTTTTTCCCCCAACGGGATCATCGCTGAGAAGTACACACGCTGGGTCTTCGTCCGTGCTACGTCAGCGCTGCGTTGTCGGGCTCCCAATTTTCGTGCCGCCCATGATGGTTTTGCTGGGTTGGTGCTCGTTTCGGGCGGCGGCGGTGGACGATTTTGGACTGTTGCCATTTGGACACCAAAATCTGGCGGCGGTGACCACTCAGTTACTTGATGAGGAAGAGCTCGTCTCGCTTCCCGGAAAAGCAGGAGAGCTAGGGCAGATCATCGCGAAGCTTCGATCCGATACGAATCCCAAAGCGTTTGACGCATCAGCACGTGATCCGCTCGATCTGCGTCAATCCAGCGACGCGCGAACGCGTGCCCCCAATTACATGACCATTGAAAATCGCTGGGATGCCATGACGTATTACGTGATTGTGCCCGCCGCTTCCCAGCTCGCTGAAACTCCCACCCAACAACATCGCTTGCTCGCGAACTTGGACCGTGCCATCGTGTTTGACTATCCACTTCGTTACGTGCGCTGGGTTATGCTCGCGTTTCGTCGCGGCATTTGGGGCGGCGTTGCTGACATCGTGATGCACCCAATTCACTTAACAATATTGGTTGCCGGCGCTATGAGCTTCTATGCCGCCAGTGTTGGTTGGCTGCGAATTCATGTCACGCATCAACCCTGGTCACTTTGCGTTCGGAGTCTCATCGTGATCGCGATCTCGTTTGCCACTTTGAAAATCCTATTTGTATCGCTCAGCAGTCCACCGATTGGTCGATTTGCTGACGCCGCCATGGTTTGGTTTCCCATTGCGGCCGCATCCCTGCTGAGCAGCATGCAAATCACTTGGCAGGATCAAAATGCAACCACACGAGATCGTGAATCATCGGGTCCTCAGGATTCGATCGCTCAAGCAATTGACGACGCCACAATAAAAAACCTAGACGCAACGATCGCCTGAGTCATGTGCGGAATCACCGGTGCGGTCTGGCGGAATGGCAAGCATGCAATCGACGACGATTGCTTGCGCCGGATGACCGATCGATTATTGCATCGCGGACCCGACGACATGGGCATGTGGTCGGATCGTCATCATCGTGATGGACTCGGGAACGTGATGGGAGTCGGTTTGGGCTTCCGACGACTTTCCATCATTGATGTCCAAGGCGCTCGCCAACCGATGGCAAACGAGACCGGCGACGTTCGCATGGTCTTCAATGGCGAGATCTACAATGACCTGGAGCTTCGCCGTCGACTGGAAGGTTCAGGCCACCGGTTTGCAACGAACGGCGACGGTGAAGCGATTGTCCATCTGTATGAAGATCTCGGCTTGGACTGCTTTGCACAGCTCAACGGCATGTTCGCGATTGCGATCTGGGATGCCAAGCGTCACCGTTTGGTGCTGGCGCGTGACCGGATTGGACAGAAGCCGCTGTTTTATTCGCTTCGCGATGATCGGCTGATCTTTGGCAGTGAACTCAAAGCGATCGCGGCCGTCCCGGGTGTCGCCACTCAAATCGACGCTGGCGCCATCGATGACTTTTTGACGTATCAGTACATCCCTTATCCAAGGACCATTTTTAATCACATATTCAAATTGCCACCGGGTCATTTTGCGGTGTTTGATACCAGCGGCTTACGCGTCGAGCGGTACTGGAATTTTGATCCGTCGATCGAAGTATCGATGAGTGCCGCGGACGCACGCGATCGACTTTGCGAAACGCTGTCCGATTCGGTGCGTCTGCGAATGCGAAGCGATGTTCCGCTCGGATCATTTCTTTCCGGTGGGATCGATTCGTCGCTGATCACTGCGTTGGCGACAGACCATTCCAATCACGATTTGCAAACCTTCAGCATTGGTTTTCCCGTCAGCGATTTTGACGAAACAAAATATGCTGCGATGGTGGCAAAGCATCTGGATACGGAACATACGAAATTCGAAGTGCAAGCCAATGCCGTCGAGATTTTGGAGAAGTTGGTTTGGCACTACGACGAACCCTTTGGCGATTCATCGGCCGTGCCGACCTGGTACCTGTCGGAATTGACCCGCCGCAGCGTCACCGTCGCCCTATCGGGTGATGGAGGTGACGAATTATTCGCGGGCTACGATCGCTATCGCGCGTTATGGTTGAGCGACAAAATTCAAAAGCTCGTGCCGATTGGTCAGCTGCCCGGAATCAACCTGATCCAGCGGCTGCCCGATTCCAATCGACGTCATTCTTTGGTGCGTCGCGGCAAACGATTTTTGGAAGCGTTGGGCCAGTCGACGGTACGTCGATACATGAACTGGCTGCAGATCTTTCCTGAATCGCTTCGCGCCGCGTTATACAACGATGATTTCCTGACGCAGTTACCCGGCGACGATCCCGTCGCGTTCTTGGAGTCGATTTGGTCGCGAAGTGACGGACGAGACATTGTCACGCGAGCATCGATGGCCGATTTGCAGTCGTATCTCCCGTGCGACTTGATGACCAAGGTCGATGTGGCATCCATGGCACACGGGCTCGAGGTCCGACAGCCAATGCTTGACCATCGCGTTGTCGAGTTAGCCGCATCAATGCCGGTGCGTCACAAGTTTCGAGGTCGGCGCGGCAAGTTGATACTGGAAGACGCCTTTGGTGATCGGATTCCGAAAGAGATTTTTACGCGGCCAAAAATGGGGTTTGGAATTCCCATTGGGACTTGGTTTCGCAACGAGTTTAAAGAATTGGTCCACGATACGATGCTGGCCGATGATAGCCGCATCGGAGCCTTCTTCCGTCGCGATGCAGTTCGCTCACTGATGGACTCGCACCAGTCCGGTGACCAAAACCACGGTTACCGGTTATGGAACTTACTGGTCTTAGAAATCTGGCTTCGTCAACAGCCGGAGATCGCGGGGTAAGCCACAGAGGGCACAGAGATCACAGAGGATAAGGAAAAATACCTATCCCAATTAGCTGTCAAAACTCCGTGTCCTCGGTGTTCTCTGTGGCAGAAAATCAAGGCATCCGAACAAAGCGGACAACGAGTTGATGAGCGATGATCTGACTGAAAAAATCATCGGTGCTGCGATTGAGGTGCACCGCATTTTGGGACTTGGGTTGCTCGAGTCGATCTATGAGGAAGCGTTGTGCCATGAACTTCAATTGCGTGGGCTTGCTTGTGAGCGGCAAAAGGCCGTTGATGTGATTTACAAACGGCAGGTCATCAAAGGCCAAAAGCTAGACGTCTTGGTCGAAGGTAAAGTCGTGCTCGAATTGAAAGCCGTCGCAAAGCTGCCCGATGTTGCGATCGCTCAAACGTTGTCGTACCTCAAATCCACTGGTCTGAAGCGAGCCCTGTTGATCAACTTCAGCCAATCCCGACTCATTGATGGCGTGAAAAGAATTTCCCTTTGATGAGATAAGCCACAGAGGGCACAGAGAGCACCGAGGATCACCCTATCCAAATCCCTGAGAACTCTTTCTATTCAAACTCCCGGAAAGCCTCTGTGTCCTCCGAGACCTCTGTGGCGAAACCCAACACACCCAAAAACAACTTGATTAAGCACCAGCACCGTACGAGTGTTCTTCATCGAGAGCGTCTTCTGCCTCTCGGAGTCGCTGCCAAGCATCCTCAGGTGTTGCAGTGGCTCGCAAATCATCCAGAAACGATTCGACCGCTATCAGTCGACTCAATTTGGCCAGAATCCGTAGATGACTGCTGTCGTCGTACGAGCAGATCAAGAAAAACAGATCGGTGAGTTGGCCGTCGTCGGAAAACGGCATCGGAGCAGTGCAGATTCCCAGGGCGAGCACGGAATCGGACAAGATCGACGTTTGCGGACGCCGCGGGTGAAGCAACGCGACACCGCAATCCAGTGCGGTTGGATGCAGTTTTTCGCGTGCCGCGACGGCTTCAGACATCGTCGCAGCGTCCCACATTAGGCCGCTCTCCGCAGCGAGTTCGCACATCTTTCGAATGACACTCCTTCGCGTCCGCGCGGCCAGCGGGTTTGCGATGGTTGCGACCTGGCACAGCTGAGCAAGTTGTTGAGGCGGCGCGTTGCTGCGGCGATGAAGCACGGCGCGGACTTTATCCAGTTCGCCTGAATCACTCAAACCAATGCGTTCCTCCAGCCAATGATGAATCTCGGCCTCGTTAAATCGCCATTGCCCCGCGACCTTTCGGCCCGGAAGTTTCCCGCGCGTGGCTAGCTTTTGAACCTCGCTTGGCGTGATATGCAGGTAACTGGCCAATTCGGCGAGACTGAGATCGTCCATTTCAGTGTCTCTTGACTGTGAACGCAAAAAATCGGTAATTCCGAACTCGGTCGATCATTTTGATTCAAGTTTTTGGGAAGTCGCTTGTTCTGCTGGCAAGGCATCGTCGCCAGGATTGCCCCCGTCGTTGGCAAGTCATTCTTGTCGATCGGCTCAAGATGGGTAGCCGCAGCCATGTGCGGCATCTTGTTCCTGCCCTCGGCATCGGCACAGTTGACGCAACCGCAAACGAATCTTTCCCCCATCGGACCGCCTTCGTTCACGCCGCCGCCGCTATCACCGTCAGCTGTCCCGACCTTTGATCCGTACAGTCCATCGGCGGCAGCGTCACCTCTGGGCTTGCCATCAACCAGTGGCTCGGTCGGCAGCAGCATTTTTGCGGGTCCACCGATTGGCAATCCAAATTATCCCAATGGCGGTCTGCTCAACGGCCTGTTTTCAGGTCGACTTTTCCAAGGCAACACATCGACCGCGGGCTACACGAACAATTTGGGGCTGGCTCCCGGAGCGGCCCCTTATGCAGCACCACCGATCTACAACTACGGCGGGTCGCCCGGACTTGGCCCCACAACCGGCTCCGCAAGTTTTCCTTCATCAGCCTATCCGTCATCCGCTCCGTCGACGCTCTTCCCAGGCGGCGTTTTTGGTCCAGCAGGCTTTTCCGGTTCGACAGGATTCGGCTCGGCGCCACTGTCGGCACCGACGTTTGGCAATGGCACGTTGTTCCCCAACGGCGTCATCGAAACGTTTTCAGCTTACCGATTCCTTCACGGGCCGCGTCTTCGGCACACATTCATCAGTGGCGGTGATGGCGTGACTGATGTGGGTCTCAATCAAACGGATGTCTCCATTGGTTTTG
>JBCCJB010000266.1:0-6036 GCA_039028015.1 Planctomycetota bacterium | reverse complement strand
TTCGATTCCGCAAGGGCCAAGTATTTACCGCAACGTCAAAGCGATGGGCTTGTTTGTCCCGAGCCATTACGATCGGGAACGGTCGTGGTTGATCGTTTGTTCGTTAACCTCGCCGGATTAATCAAACACATGCAGAAATAAGGGGTCAGGTTTCTTTTTGCGTCTTATCGAAAAATTGTTCTTTCCTCTGGAGAGCTGGATCTTGCTGCGAATCCGTATGCCCCGCAGTCGGTGGGCGATATTGGGTCCTGAACAGAGCGGGATTCCAGGCGATGGTCTTTTGGCAGAAGCAGTGTTGTCATTTGCGCGAAAGTTGAGACTTCCAGAAACACATTTCGGGTCGGGCGCGTGGATTGAAGTCTCAAAAACGCTGTTGTTCAGGATGACAGTCATACTAGGACGATGATCTGTTGCGTCGCACGCGACGCATTGCGTGTGGATCTGCCCTTACGTGCAAATGATTCGTGATGGATTTTGGCGTATACTCGGACGCGTTGGAACAAAACAAATCGAAGCTGAGGTTGTCATCGGCGTTTGCCGTGTCGTTGATTGATGTAGAGCTCCAGTGATTTAGCGATGCTGGATAAGACTTGGAGGCAATGAGAAGCGGTTTCAGGCATTGCTGGCCAAAAGACGACGACGGTTCGAGCTAGTTGACTGCTTGTCGAGTGGATCTTGACGGTCGCGTGAACGATTGGCTGCGTCAGCGATAAAGTTGCTGGCGATAGGTCTAATGCTCAAAAAGAGACCTGACCCCTTTTTAGCGTTCGGTAGCCAACCTTGGTTATCGCGTTGACTCAATCGCATCGATGACGTGGCTGCGTTGGACGTCGGATACTAGGTCGACGTGACCGAGTTGGGATGGCAGGACAAAACGCAACTGACCGTGCTGGACTTTCTTGTCGCGTGACATGACTTGCAGCATTGCATCTGGTTTGGCATCCGGCCAAACGATGGGCAATCCAGCGTTCGTTAACAAGCATGTTTGTCGCTCGAGCAAATCTTCCGGGCAACGCTCTAACCGGATTGCTAGCCTGGCCGCCATCTGCATTCCGATCGCGACGGCCTCACCGTGTAGGAAATGACCATATCCGGCGGTTGATTCAATCGCGTGCGCAAACGTGTGGCCATAGTTCAAGATAGCCCGTCGGCCCGTTGTCTCGCGCTCGTCATCGGCCACGACGCGGGCCTTGCATCGACAGCTTTCCGCAACCACGTGCCGAATCGCGTTGGCGTCACGCTGGCGTATCAACGCCATCGACGATTCCAACCACTGAAAAAACGATTCATTTTCGATCACGCCGTATTTGATCACCTCGGCCAAACCCGATTGAAAGTCACGATCGGGTAGCGTTGCCAGATGCGATGGATCGATCCAAACCAAGTGTGGTTGCCAGAAACAGCCCACCAAATTCTTGCCACCGGGGAGATTGATTCCCGTCTTCCCACCAACGCTGCTATCGACCATCGAAAGCAAGGTCGTCGGCACTTGAATCAGTCGCAGCCCTCGTGTGAATGTCGCCGCAACAAACCCAGCCAAATCGCCAATCACACCGCCACCGACGGCAACAACCACCGTTCGGCGATCGGCATGACACGCCAGCAATTCATTGGATAGGCGATCAAATTCCGCGATCGACTTGCTGGTCTCACCCGAAACGACGTGAATTTCGCTCAAACGAATTCCGTGATCGGTAATGGCCGACGCGATTGGTGGAACGCTGGTGGATGCCACGGATTGATCTGCGATCACGACAATATGCGAACAGTCGCCCACAGCGTTGACGACCGCATTGACGAAATCTGATGCGGCCTGCGTCGTGTCTTCCCGCTGATTGAATTCGATTGAATAGCTGCGATCACCCAAATCGACCACGACCCGAGCGTCGACCGACGTTTCAGTCTCATGGGGCGGGTTGTGAGTCGGTGATACCATTGGCAGCAAGCGTAAACTGAAAGCGACGGGTGACTGATTTCCCGCATGGGCGAAACGGTTCGTCGCATCGTACTTTGTTGCAACCCAATGAGCGATCCGTAACGCACGCGATTCGACAATCGAAAGTCGTGCCATTCACAACGCATTTAAGTTCAAGACGACGAAGACCCATAGGTAATGTTGGAATCGCAAACGGTGGAAGCTGACTCGAACGTGGATCCCCATGCGGACAAGTACAACGACCCGCGAGTCCGCGTCACTTGGCAGGGCATTGCGACGCTTGTCGCGATTGTGATCGGGGGTGCCATCTTTGCACTCTTGAGCGTTCAAGCGCGACGCACACGTTTGACGCTTTCAACCAAGTTTTGGGGCAGCACGACGATCACCGCGATCCAATTGGGCGATGAAGTGACGTTGATTGACCGCAGCACGCAACCGGCCAACGAGATTGAATTGACGGCCATGCCGGGTTTGGGTCACCTTCGCCGAGCTTTGCTGGACGAACGACATTACGAGTGGCAAACCAATGTCAATTCGGGTGTGGGTGACCTATGCGATTCCAATGATGACACTTCAGATTTGATTGACGATTCCGATGCGAATCCAGCCAGCGATGCTGAAGCCAGTTGCGTGTCGCTCCGATTTGCCGATCCGACGCTATCCAGGTTCCCTGCAACCACAATTGACTTGCATCTTGATTCAGGGTTCGTCGGTCCCGCGGATGGGTCGCGGCGGGTCCAGATGAACGAGCGAGTTCGGCCGGCGCTGCAACACCAGCTGACTTTGTTGCTGAACTTCCAGCAACGTCGAGCGGATGATCGCAACTGAGACCACCAAGATCGACGTGAGGTGGCTGATTGGTCCACTGGTTATGACTAGACTTAGTCGCCCCGGAAGTCCCCACCAACCCCGAGTCCATTGATGTTGCGTTCGTTTGGTCTTGTCACGCTGTATTGTTTGAGTCCGTTGTTTGTCGTCGCGGCCGAGGTATCCGATCCGAAACCGGTCCGGCCGAATATTCTGTGGATCACCAGTGAAGACAATGGACCGGACCTGGGGTGTTATGGCGACACGTATGCTGACACGCCTCATCTGGACGCGCTTGCAGCAAAATCGCTGCGTTATCGCACTGCGTGGTCCAACGCTCCGGTTTGCGCTCCGGCGCGAACGACATTGGTATCGGGCATGTACGCGACCAGTCTCGGTGGGCATCACATGCGATCGGGCGTCAAGCTGCCAGACGACCTAACGCTCTACCCAAAGGCGTTTCGGGATGCCGGTTATTTTTGCACCAATCGTTCCAAAACCGATTACAACTTCGCCGACGGGGACAAACTGGCGGGATGGCACGAGAACGGTCGTAAGGCTCATTTTCGCGATCGTCCGAGTGCCGACGTGCCTTTCTTCTCCGTGTTCAATTACACGATCAGCCACGAAAGCCAGATCCGAAACAAGCCCCACACGCTCGTGCATGATCCGGCCAAAGCACCCGTGCCAGCATATCATCCCGATGTGCCTGAGGTGCGACGTGATTGGGCGCAGTATTACGATCGCCTGACTCAGATGGACGATCTGGTGGGCCAAGTGTTATCGGATTTGGAAGAAGACGGACTCACCGATTCGACCATTGTTTTCTACTACGGTGATCATGGATCGGGCATGCCACGTTCGAAACGATGGCCATTCAACTCAGGTTTGCACGTGCCCCTGATTGTGCATGTGCCATCGCAATTCAAGGATGTCGCACCGGCAGACTATATGCCGGGCGGCTTGTCGGATCGCTTGGTTAGCTTCGTTGACTTTGCCCCAACGGCGTTGTCGATGGCCGGGATCAAACCTCCGTCAACGATGCAGGGTGTGCCGTTTGCGGGCGCGCACACGGGGCCCGCCAAGGACTTCATCTTTGGGTTTCGCGGGCGGATGGATGAACGGCTCGATCGGGTTCGTTCGTGCACTGATGGGAGGTTCGTATACCTGCGGCACTTTTATCCCGATCGTCCCTACTTGAAGTACATCAGCTACATGTTCCAAACGCCAACCACTCGGATTTGGAAAGAGATGTTTGATGCGGGAAAGCTTAACGAGATTCAAGCCAAAGTCTGGCAGCCCAAACCACTGGAGGAATTGTTTGACTTGCAATCCGATCCCGATGAAGTTCACAACTTGGTCAACGACCCAGCGATGCAACAGCAACTTGAAACGATGCGATCGGCGGTCAAGCAATGGATGATCGACATCCGCGATTTGGGTGTGTTGCCGGAAGGTCAAATGCATGACTTAGCCGAAGACCAAGCACCTCGAACGATGGCCTTGTCCACGGAATACCCGATCACGGAGTTAATCGATGCGGCGTGGGCGAGCACTGCGTCCTGGCAAAGCGTCGATGCAGAAGTGTTGGCCGACAACACCGCACTGACTCAGAATGACCATCCCGGCCTGCGATATTGGGGTGCCCGGGGACTCACGTTGTCGCTGATGTCACACGGCAGCGTGCTGGATGCGGATTTGGTTTCGCAGGCATGTGAAACGTTGACAGCACTGCTCGATGATCCATCCGGTAATGTTGTTGTTGCGGCTGCCGAAGGTCTGTTGGTGGCGGGCGACGCGACGCAGCGTGAAGCCGCCGCCATGCGTTTGGTTCAGCAAGCTGATGTCACTCAGTCGAGTCATCCAATCGCGATTGCGGCACTGAATGTCATTGATGCTCAGCGTGACAAAATGGGAACGCAGCTCGATCGAATCAATCAGGACTTCCCTCGAAAACACAAGGCGCCGCCGCGAATGGGCAAGTACGTGGGGAATCTGCTCGAACGGATTCAGTCGCAGTCGGTCAACTAGCCCGCTCGTCTGATTGAGTGACCCTGAAGGGTTCACTTCGTTTTGTCGCAGGTACCAATGCGCTTGATAAACGCAATGAACGTTTTGGGGACGCACTACGACAAATAAAACGCCAGATGAACGTTTTGGACGATTCGTTCATCTGGCTTCATATTGGGCAGAAGTCCGTTTAAGGGCGAACACAATTGCCCTATTCGATCTAACCATTCCGATCGGCCATCACGATGATGGACCTTCTTGAGAGATCGATGGCGGCACTCGGTGGAAATCCCAGGCGATCCACAACGAGTCGGAGTCGATCGCCGGTGAACAAAGGTTTCGATCTTTGCTTGCCCGTCCATTTCTTGAGCTATGAATCTGCGTCCGTATTCGAAAGGCGTCCGCAAGTGCAGCGGTCGGGTGCGAAACGGGATCATTCAAAACGTTCATCTCGGCAAGCAGTCAAGGCAAACATCGATGCTCAGTAAACTCTCCATGCGATTCAAACTTGTCAGTTTGGTGACTGTCCTGTTGGTCGTGCTCGGCGTGGCATTCATGGTGATGTTCAGCCATCAGGTCAGTTCATCGGCTCGTGAGGATGCGGTCTCTCAAGCGAGACGCGTCATCGATATGGCCGAATCCGTACGGCACGGTGAATCGGAGAAGTGGAAAAGTGGTGTCTTCGACCAAAAGACCGTTCGGCAATGGGCCGACGCGGGCCAAACCGAACGCGTTCTAGGCAGCGTTCCGATCGTGTCCGCTTGGAAAGCCGTGATGCTCAAGTCCGAGCAAGGCAAGTATCGACTCAAGCTGCCGCGAAAGGGTGCGCGGAATCCAGACAACGAGCCCAATGAATTGTCGGCTCGTGCGTTGGCTGCATTCGAAGCCTCGCCCGACCTGAATGAGTACGTTGAGTTTGATGAAGCCGCCAATAGCCTGCATTACCTGCGGCCGATTCGGCTCTCAAGTGAATGCATGATGTGCCATGGCGATCCAGCGACGTCAACGGTGCTGTGGGGCAACGACGAAGGGCTCGATCCGACAGGATTCGAAATGGAACATCTCGCCGTGGGCGATCTGCATGGTGCGTTTGAGGTGGTTCAGTCGCTTGATGCGGCTGATGCGAGAGCTGCCGCGGCCACCAAAGAAGGCATCTTGATGGTGATCCTGTTTGTGACCGCCGGTTCGGTTGCGATGGTCTGGATCCTCAATCGATCCTTGATTAATCCGCTCAAGGAAACCGTTGGGGCGTTTGTTCGACTCGTTGGTGGCGACCTCAAACA
>JBCCJB010000265.1:0-6043 GCA_039028015.1 Planctomycetota bacterium | reverse complement strand
CGGATGGCATGTGAGGTATCTCGCCGAGTCATCATTCCTTTGGGAATACCAGCATCGGGTGCAGCACCCGCGGCGGCATCGAGATCACCGAGATACTCCTCGCGAACCTTGGGATGCTGCTTGACTTCATCCGGCGTGCCGTCGACCAGCACTTGTCCCTGATAAATCACATAACATCGATCGACCGTCGTTAGGATTTCTCGAGCCGCATGGTCCGTGATCAGCACGCTAATGCCCGAATCACGCAACTGCTCAACAACGCCTTGAATCGATTGCACCGTTACGGGGTCGATCCCGGCGAAAGGCTCGTCGAGCATGACGATCCGTGGACTTGAAACCAGGCATCTGGCAATCTCCAGGCGGCGACGCTCGCCACCGGATAGGCCTGATGCGCGGCTCTTTCGGATGTGAGTGATGTTGAATTCTTCCAGAAGCGCCTCGGTGCGTTGCTTGCGGGTTTTCCGATCGACACCCAGCAACTCAAACAGCGATGAGATGTTTTGCTCGACGGTGAGTTTCTTGAACACACTGGGCTCTTGCGGCAAATAGCCCATGTGACCATCGCGAGCGCGTCGGAACATGGGCCAATCGGTGACATCTTGCCCGCCTAGGTAAACCCGTCCCTTATCCGGCTGCACGAGACCGCAGATCATACGAAAACTGGTGGACTTACCCGCACCGTTCGGCCCGAGCAACCCAACAATTTCGGCCTCGCCAACATGCAGATTGACACCATCGACCACACGCCGACGACCATAAGTCTTCTGCAGTCCAATCGCTTCAAGAATCGATGATTCACTCATGCCAACACGTCCTTGCTTGGTAATGAGATTAGTGAATGAGCTTCATTCGTTTGAAGTTGGGCGTCAACGGGATCGGGGATCGCCACGGGTGTGGCCAAAACACCATCAACGCTTTACCGATCAACAAGTCACGGGGCACATAGGCGGCGTTGGCAAAACGATACGCATCATCATCCGGACTGACTGGTATTCCGAAGCCACCTCTCGATTTTGAACCTGCCCAGCATCGCGCGTCCAAACTCTCGGGACTGTTGTCACCCATGGGGAAGAATTGGTCCTCCTCGAGCCGGAACGACACGGTGCGTCGAGCATCCCATCCCGAGAACTCATCCCAAACCGAAGGCTGGCCCATGACCTCTTGAATTCCCATTTGAACCTGGAGCGAATTCATGCTGCCAAAACCGGTCTCGCGCGCGATTCGCTTGAGGTCGTAGTCGACAATTCCACCGGGATCCTTGTCCGAATTCGTCGCGATGTAATATTTGTCGCGATGAATTTGAAAACGATGCAGGGTTGCCTCACCCGAGACGGCGAGACCCGTCGGCGACGCATCGAGAGGTTGACCATCACCACGAAAGAATGGTCGAGCTTGGTCCGGCAAATTCCACGTGGCAGGATCAAACGTCGTTGATTGATCAAATGTGATGACGTCATCGTCAATCCAAATGGTCAATTGATTATCGAAGTTGCTCATCCGAATCGAACGTCGCTGCCCAGCTCTCACGACGCTTTCCGCTTCCGGCCAATCATCCGAGCGTGATGACATCTCACTGAACAAGAGAGAGGATTCGGCATCAGGTCGCTCATTTTTGATCTGCAGCGAAATCGCGCCCGATTCCAAATCGATGAAGCATTGATAGCGAATGCCCGATTCAACAATCTCAAGAATCGCTTGGGTTGCCGTCTCCTCCGTTTCCAAGTCTGCCTCAACGATCAGATCACCGACCCAGTTGAGACCCTGATCAGAGATCCCTTGACCCCCAACGGTCAGATTGCCGGCGAACTGGCCCAAGCTTTCACCGGACTCAAATGAGGGTCGGTAAGAGCCCGCCGTTCGGCTCTTGCCCAGCAACTTTCCAATCAGAGAGATGCCATCCGACCTGGGCAAATCGTGGTAAACCAAAAATGATGGGACAGTGATGTAGGCGTCGTACGCATGAAAATCGGTAATCAACCGACTTTCGTACGGGTTGGTTTTGGCTAACGAAAAGCCATCAATGGCCCGCTGCCACTGCACGGCGTTGGGCCAACGATGGTAATAACGCAGCCACCTTGGTTCGGCCTGATTGGAAGCCGCGGATGCAAGCGTTGCTCGCAGACCGTCCTCCACCGAACGCGTCACTTGCCATGAAGCGTTGATCGCCGTTGGGCCATCGCCGCTACGACGACTCGTCGTCGATTGGTCCGCTTGCCCGGGGATCCATGGCTGCAAGCGGCTGGGATAGTCCGCGGCCACCAACGCTTCGGACTGAAAGTCACTGTCGTAAACGAAGTGCGACATCGCACGCATCGTGGGCGGATCTTTACGCAGGATTGACCCTAGATCACCGAGGTTGTCATCCACATCCGATTCGATCGGCTTTGCGTAGACATCACCATGACGAACGCTGAGCACTTCATTGGGTAGGCCAACTAAGCGTTTGATGTAGTTTTGTTTCGCATTGACGGGCACCTTGAACACGATCACATCCCATCGCTGCGGCTCTTTGATCATGTAGGCAAACTTACTGACCAAAATCCGATCGCCGGTGAAAGTGCCGTGATTCGGTTCATTCACCAAATCAAGCGGATTGACGTAACGGCAATTGGGACAGATTCCGCCCACGACCACTTTCTTGGTCACCTCCCCGCGGTTTTCGCCACTGGCACCGACCGGAAACGTCTGGCCACATTGCTGACATGCCAAATCCTTGTGGGCGCCCATCAGGGCCGGAGCCATCGAGCCGGTGGGGATCACGAAAGCTTCTGCGATGAAAGCCCGAAACAACAATGCCAGAATGAAAGCCACCACGAAAGCTTCGACGGTCTCGCGGCCGGCCTGTCCTCGAAACACCACCGCCCTCTGCTGGGGGACGGTCATGGCTTCAAACTCCCGGGCCGCGCGTTCCGCATCGGTCTCCGTTTCAACCGGCTCGGGAGCACCGCCATCCGATTCCGATGACGTTCGAGATG
Source organism: Planctomycetota bacterium (assembly GCA_039028015.1). Taxonomy (GTDB): domain Bacteria; phylum Planctomycetota; class Planctomycetia; order Pirellulales; family Pirellulaceae; genus Rhodopirellula. The sequence goes on along the minus strand of JBCCJB010000265.1, from coordinate 3,068 downwards.
TCGCTTCAGTCAAAATGCGTTCCCATCAATGCGTCGTTTGAAAAGCCTCGTGGGCCGCAGTGTAGCGATTCGTCGTCGAGACTCCCACTTCGATTCGGCCTGACGACGCCACATCACCGTGATCTCAAATGTCATGAAAGTCGTCGATTTTGGTCGATATCATCTCATGAAACCTCTCGAGCGGTCGAGAATTGAAGATTGGGCGATTGAGACCGAACCGGTTACAATCGCGTCGGGCGGGTGTTTTCGGTAGCGTCGTGATGACTTTCGTGTGTGTTGTTTGTGTTCTCTCCAGGGATCATTTTTGGTTATGACCCGTTTGATTGCTGATCCATTGATAAGTCGGTTGGCTCACTGTGCCTGCTTATTATTCGCTGGACTCGTTCTGTTATTGGCCAGTTGCGGCTCACTTTTTGCCGGTGGCTTGGGCGTTACCCCACCAGATGCCTTCAGTGTGCCTGATGGCTTTGCCGTTGAATTGGTCCATGAAGTCGAAGCCGACGTTCAAGGGTCCTGGGTGAGCCTGACCGTTGACCCCAGCGGTCGTTTGATTGCGTGCGATCAGGAAGGTGGGTTGTTTCGAATCGACCTTCAGGGGCCCACCGCCCGCGTCGAACCGTTGGCCATTGACCTTGCTGGTGCTCAGGGTCTTCTCTGCGCGTTCGGATCCCTCTACGCCAACGTCAATCTTCGACAAGGGAAACAGAACGGACTCTGGCGGCTGACCGATACCGATGGCGATGACCAGTACGACACGAAAACGAGAATCGTGCCACTGGAAGGCGGCAGCGAACACGGACCTCATGCCGTCATCTTGTCACCCGATCAGCAACGGTTGATCTTCGTCGCTGGCAATAACACCTGGTTGCCCGAGAGCTTCGAATCATCTCGCGTGCCGAAAGTCTGGTCGGAGGATCATTTATTGCCACGCATGCCCGACGCGCGAGGCCACAATGCCGATCGGTTGGCACCCGGTGGATTCATCATGTCCTGCGACCCGGATGGCAACGATCGCGAGCTCATCGCAACCGGGTTTCGAAATCCCTACGACATCGCGCTTAACGAAGATGGCGAACTATTCACCTATGACGCGGACATGGAATGGGATGTGGGCACACCATGGTATCGTCCGACGCGAATCAATCATGTGATCAGCGGTGCTGAATTCGGCTGGCGTAACGGCACGGGAAAATGGCCTGCGTACTACCCGGATTCGTTTGGTTCGGCAGTCGACATCGGCCCAGGGTCGCCGACGGGAATCTGTTTTGGTTATGGAACCAACTTTCCGCCTCAATATCGCGATGCTCTATTCATCGCCGACTGGTCCTATGGCAATATCCACGCGGTGTCGCTGACCGAGGATGGTGCCAGTTACGGTGGCAGTTACACCACGTTTGCAACCGCCGCGCCGCTTCCCGTCACCGACATGACCGTCCATCCCGATGGTTGCCTTTATTTTGCCATCGGTGGCCGAAGCACTCAAAGTGCGTTGTACCGAATTCGGTATGTCGGTGGCGACGTGGTGCGAACATCCAGTGAGCCTGGCGATCAGAACGAGCCTTCCGACCCCATCGCACATTTGCCGATTTCAAATCGAGCGAACCACGACATTCCAGTTCAGGACGCACGATCGCTGCGGCATTCACTTGAATCGTTGCACGTCAGCGATCCACGCCTGTCCGTTACTAATGCCGAAGCGACTTCGCTCGCCTTTGAGCATCTAGGGCATGATGACCGAGCCATTCGATTTGCCGCTCGAATCGCTCTTGAGCACCGTCAACCTGCGACCTGGAAAACAACGCTGCTGGCCGATTCCTCGTTGTCATCAACGGCCAAGATTCATGGCTTGATTGCATTGGCACGCGTGGGCGGAACCGACGATCAGTCGGCCGCAACCGATTTGTTGATTGGCATGGATCCGGAATCTTTGTCGACCACCGATCAAGTCGCTTGGCTGCGAGCGGCCGGATTGATCGCGATGCGTTTGGGCGATTTTGACTCGTCACAGAATGCGCGATTGGCGAATCATCTCGATCAGCTGTTTCCGACCGGGGATATCTCCGTGGATCGAGAACTTGCCCAAATGCTGATCCGGCTGCAGGTGGCTGACGCGACCGCAGCGATTGTCGACAGTCTGGAAAACGCACCCAGCCAGGAAAGTCAAATCCATTACGCGATGGCACTGCGACAAGCCAAGTTTGGCTGGACCGTTCCGTTACGAAAACGATACCTGCAGTGGTTCGTGGACATCCAATCAGCGCGGGGCGGACGATCCTTTGGCGGCTTCATCACCAACATCAAGAAAGAAGTCGTCGCCAGTTTGTCTGCTGACACAAAACAGCGACTGGCAAGCGTGATCAATCCGCCAAAAGCGAGCGTGAGCACGCCAATATCAGCGCCGCGACCGTTTGTGCGAACGTGGACAGTGGACGACGTGCTGGCAACGATTGCGGATTCAACCCATCAACCCAGCTTCGAAAATGGCAAGGCGATGTTTGCCGCCGCTCAGTGCTACAAATGTCATCGCATGGGTTTGCAAGGTGGCATTCTCGGTCCTGACCTAACCAGTGCTGGCAGGAAATTCAACGTTCAAGACATGTTGAGTTCGATCATCGAACCCAGCCGAGTCATCAGTGATCAGTATGGTGCCACGCAGTTTTTGACCGAAGATGGTGATATCGTGACCGGCCGCGTGATCAACATGCACTCGGACCGACTGACCGTGATGACAAACATGCTCGACCCGTCCGCAACGACAACCGTCATTCGTGACGACATCTTGGAAACCGCCGAAGCCAAAACGAGCATGATGCCGAGTGGGTTGCTTGATACGCTTACGACGACCGACATCGAAGATTTGGTTGCCTATCTGAGATCGGGCGGCAACGCCAAACACGCCATCTATGGTCAACCGGTCGCGATGCGATAACGTCCCTACGCGGATCGATCGGGAAAGCATAGACTTTTTAATCGAAACAGGATCGCCCTCATAGCTCAACTGGATAGAGCAGTTGACTTCTAATCAACAGGTTTCAGGTTCGAGTCCTGATGGGGGTGCTTCGGGATCG
>JBCCJB010000264.1:0-6142 GCA_039028015.1 Planctomycetota bacterium | reverse complement strand
TCACCGTTTCGAGATCGCACGCCCGAAGAGAATCTGGCCTTGTTTCGTCGCATGAAAGCGGGCGAGTTTGCCGACGGCCAGCGAACTTTGAGGGCCAAAATCGACATGGCGGCGCCCAATGTCAACCTGCGCGACCCTGTCATGTATCGCATCGCACATGTGCCTCATCACCGCACGGGAGACCAGTGGTGCATCTATCCCATGTACGATTGGGCACATGGACAAAGCGATTCGCTGGAGAAGATCTCTTTTTCCATTTGCACGCTGGAATTTGAGCAGCATCGGCCGCTGTACGACTGGTACTGCGAAAACTTGGGGATTCATCATCCGCGACAGATCGAGTTCGCGCGGCTGAACATGACCTACACCGTGATGAGCAAACGCAAACTGCTGCAACTCGTCAAAGAAGGTCACGTCGACGGTTGGGATGATCCGCGAATGCCAACTTTGGTCGGCTTACGACGCCGCGGTTACACGCCGGAATCGATACGGGCTTTTTGCGCTGATATCGGCGTTGCCAAATTCAATAGCACGATTGATGTCGTTCGATTGGAAAATGCGGTGCGAACGCATCTCAATGCGACCGCAGAGCGTCGCATGGCCGTTTTGAACCCGGTCAAGCTCACCATTACCAATTGGCCTCAGGACGCGTCGGGCAACGATACCGTTGAGATGATGCCGGCGATCAACAACCCAGAAGATGAATCCGCTGGGTCACGCGAGATCCCAATGACGGGTCAGCTTTGGATCGAGCACGATGATTTTCGCGAGGAAGCACCGCGAAAGTTCTTTCGTTTGAAGAAAGGCGGTGCCGTCCGATTGCGAGGTGGTTACATCGTCGATTGCCATGACGTGATCAAAGACGAGCAGGGAAACGTCATTGAAGTTCTTTGCACTTACGATGATCAAACCAAAAGCGGCCAAGATACCTCGGGCCGCAAAGTCAAAGGGGTGATTCACTGGGTCAGCCGACCGCATGCGGTTTCGATCACAGTGCGGAACTACGACCGGTTGTTCAACGTGGAAAATCCCGATGCCACGACGGATGGCCAGACGTTTCTGGATCATTTGAACCCCGACTCGTTAGCGACCGTCACTGGGCTTGCCGAACCATCGCTTGCTGAGATGCCCGTCGGAACACGTGTGCAATTCGAACGTCTGGGGTATTACATTGCTGACCCCGATTCGACTGATCAGACGCGTGTCTTCAATCGAATCGTGCCGCTTCGCGATTCGTGGGGCAAAATGCAAAAGAAAACAGCCTCAACGTAGTAGGCACACTCCCGTGAGCCGCAACCGCACGCGCCGAGGACTGACGGCGGCCGTTCCTTGGTCACTAGCCGGTCTGCAACTGGACCATATCGCGATAACGACCGCCGTGACCGAGCAACGTCTCATGCGTTCCAATTTCCACGACGCGTCCCTCTTCCATGACAACGATTTTGTCCGCGTGCGCGATTGTGCTCAGCCGATGAGCGATGACGAACGCGGTGCGATCTTGTAACAGATCTGCCAAGCTGGCTTGAATGAGTCGTTCGCTTTCACTGTCAAGGTTGCTGGTCGCTTCATCGAGAATCAAAATCTGTGGATCGGACAAAATCGCACGAGCGATGGCAAGGCGTTGCCGTTGACCTCCCGACAATTTGACACCGCGTTCGCCGATCAACGTGTCATAACCCTTTGGCATTTTGTCGATGAATTCGCTTGCCGCGGCAGCATTGGCGGCTTGGACGACTTCTCGACGACTCGCCTTGCGACGCGCGTAAGCGATGTTCTCGTGAATCGAACCGTCAAACAGGAACACGTCTTGCTCAACTATTCCGAGCAAGGCTCGATAGCTCGACAATTCGATGTCGCGCAAGTCACGGTCGCCGAGCAAGATCGAACCCGAATCAGGATCATGAAATCGTGCGATCAAATTGGTTAGCGTGGTCTTGCCAGCCCCACTGCGACCCACAAGTGCCACCGTTTCACCTGCCTCAACTTCGATGGACACGTCATGCAACACCATCGCGTCCGTTTCAGGATAGGTGAACGAAACGTTGCGGATCGAAAGTGACACGTCCTGGAGCATCGGTAAGTTGGAACGCGCATCCGATGGCCGCGATGGCAACGTCACCGCGCCCGGTCGCGAAGGCAATTCTTCGTCGACCTCCAAGACATCCAAAATGCGATCCAAACCCGCCAAATTGTTTTGAAACGTGACGGCACTGCCCGCGATCGTAGCCAGGGGATCCAGCAACATTGTTAGGTAGACCAAGAACATCATCAGATCGCCCAACGTGAGATCGCCGTCGATGATTTGATAGCCGCCGTAAAGCAGTAATCCGGTCGAGGCCAAAGGAATCAGCACCTCCCAGATCACTTCGATCATGCGAGTCCACCACCAGGTGAACAGTTGCTGTCGAACCAAAAAATCGCCTTCGCGGACGAACCGTGATGATTCGCTGCGTGCCCTGGAAAATGTCCGCACCACGCGGATGCCGCCGAATGTTTCCGTCGCGCCGCTGTCGATTCGCTGACGTTGCCGCCGCACATCGCGATAAAGCGGACGAATCCGATTAATGAAGGTTCGATGCGTCAACCAAACCATCGGTAGCAGTGCCAACCCCCCGAGCATCAGCTTCCAATCGACCAGCATCAAAATGATCAAGCTGCCGATGAACTGCACGATCGCACGCCATGGGTTGTAAAGCATGCTGAAGATGAGTTCGGCAACGCCGCCGGCATCCTCGCGAATCAAACTGGCTACGCCGCCACTCTTCATCGAGTACACGTTGTGCAGCGGCAGTCGAATTGCGTGCTCAAAGACTTCCCGGCGAATCGCGACCTGCGTTCGGTTGACCGATTTGGTCGCCATCCATCGTGCCGCAAGGTTGATTGCCGTCGCCAGGATTGTCACGACGGCCACGGTCATTGCGATCGCCAGTAGGACCCACATCGGCGACACGCTGCCAATTTCGTCGACTGTCTCAGATGTCAGGGAACTGCCGAGCCCGGGGATCAAACTCACGCACGAAAGCAACCAGTCAGGTAGTGGTTGTGGTGGCCGTGTGAGGACGGAATCGATTGCCAGCTTGGTACCCAGCGGTGGGATCAATCGCAAACCGATCCCAATCGTGAGCAGCCCCAGCGCGGTCAGCACCGTTGATCGATTGGCTGCGATTAAGGACCAGAAGGCAAAGAACAACTCGCCAAAGGATCGTTCACGGTCGCCAATCTTCTTTCGACTCCGAAAAACTTCATCGGGGTCCTGATCGTCCGATTTGCGATCATGATCCGCTTTGCTACGCCGCCGGACCGAGCTTCGATAGTCCTTGAATCGGGCGCTGCTGGGTGGCGTCGGCATGAAGCGTTGCTTGCAAGAAAGAACTAGGAAACACGGCGACCATAAACCACCCACTCAATCGCGAGCACCGCGAGCACCGTCAGAAGTAACCATCGCCAGTAGTCTTGTCGGACTGCAACCCCGGCATTGACCGCTTCAACGGTTTCATAGCCGACTTCCACGTCCTGACGCGTTGCCAAGGTGCTTTCTCGAATATCAAACAGATTGACCGTGAACTGATCGACGATCTGTGACTGTTCAGACTCAGAGGTGCGTATGAGTTGATAATTGCCCGGAGTCGCTGTTTGCGTTAATTCCACCATGCCACCCTCGCCAACACGAAGTTCAGCGACGGGTACTGCGTCGTCGTTGCCTGATTGTCGTCGCAAGGTCACGTCTTCGATCGCACTTTCAAGGCGTAGCAGCACGGTTTCACCAGGCTGGTACGAAGGTGCACCCGATGACGCCGATGCACCACCGAGATGCTGCAACATGTTCAATAAGAACACAGGCCAAGATCGTTCCGCGTACCAGTTTGTATTCGCCATCACACCGCCGTCATCGTCTGCGGCAACAATCGGAAAACCGAGCACTAAGTCTTGGTATCCCCGACGGGCACCCAGCCACATGACCGTTCCCGCATCCGATTCGATCAGTGCGACCGACCCGGCGGGTGCGTTGATGGAACGCCCGGAAAAAATCAACAGCGAGTACAGTTCCAAATATCGCATCAACGGATGCGTTCGATTGACGTCAACCAGCGTCAACGTGGTCGACTGGCCGGACCATGACCAGCCAATTTCGGAATTCGCGTCCAGCGGCGCGGCCTCATCGGACTGTGCCACTGGTGCACCAGGCAGCGGATCGTCGCTCACCGGTGGCAATGAACCAATGAAAAAGGTGTTCGTTGACGGCATCGTTTTAGGACGACATCGATCATAAATGATGACATCGTCTGTGCCGGCTTGTGATCGTTGAACGTAGTCGGGCGATTGCAGGTAATCCGGCGGACGAACGTCGATTGTGGAAACACCTTTGAGATTGTCCGTTGTGAGGCCAATCTCCAGCGGGCGATTGCCGGGCGTGATCACCAGGACGCTTGCAAGCCCCGACGGTGTGAGCGCGGCATACGCTTCGTTGTCGATGGCAAGGTCATCCTGGATATCCAATCGGCAGGCCAACTGGATTGAGCCTTCACCGGAAATCTCAAAGCTCAGCCCCGTTTGATCTTCAGGGTCCAGCGCGACCGATGCCGCATCGACCAACTCGCCATTGACCATCAGCGAAACGTCGGCGGACGCCGCTACGGTGCCAGCATTCAGGATCGTTGCAAACACGTCGATCTGCGTCGCATCCTGCAGGTTTCGTTCGGCAGAAAAATTGACGATTGCTAAGTTGCGAATCTGGGTCGAACCAATGCCGAAATACGTCGGAACGAGATTGCCGAGGCTGAACTCCGTCACATCTTGAAAATTGCCATCACTGAAGAGCAACAAGTCCGCCGGCTGAGCATCGGCCACTTGAACGTCCACGCTGCCTTCTTCGCTGGTCCTTTTGGGATTGGCAAGCCCGTCGGCGGCATTGAGAGCACCCAGAATATCGGTCGGACGGTTGGTGACTTCACAGCGATCCAGTGCCGCACGCAGTCGGTTTCGATCCGACGTGAACGCTTGCATGACCTCGGCCCGATCACTGAACTGAACCAACATAGCCGTTTCCTGATCACTCATCGCATCGATTCGGCGACGAATCTGTTGCCGCGCCGATTCAAATCGACTTATTGACGATGCTGTTTGATCGGGGATGGTTGCGGAGCTCGGGACGGTGGCTGTTGAATCGTCATCAGCGTCGCTGTCCGATTTGGCGGGTGCTTGCATACTGGCGGATGCATCAAGCAAGAACACCATCCGGCCGAGCGAGCTCTGGGTTGATTCCGCACCAGGGCGCAGCAAGGCGAGGGCAACCAACGCAACGGCCAGCAATTGCAATGCAAGCAAAACGCTGTTGCGAAGTCGCTGCAGCAAGCTGTTGACATGCAAGTCTTCAATCGTCCGACTCCACAAATAAGTGCTCGGCACTTCCACGACTTCGCGACGAAGTTTCAGGAAGTACATCAGCACGATCCCGATCGGAATGGCCGCCAGGACCAGCCACGGCCACGTCGCCGAGAATGCCGGCAGTAAGCTCATCGAACGACCCCACGCGTCCGCAAGTACTGCGTGATCACCGTCTCGAGCGGCGTATCGGTGGGCACCAGCGCGTGCACGATGGAACGTTTGGCGCAATACCGGCGAGCGTCAGCCAAGAACGACTTGAGCGTTGCTTGATACCGATCCAACACGTATTGGTTGATGGTGATTTCAGCCGCATCGCCATCTTCGACATCGATCAAACGACGGTCGCCACGCAATGGTGGATCGAGTTCTTCCCGTGAGAGCACTTGCAAGACAAACACATCCAATTTGCGACCGGCCAGCATCCGCAATGCTGACTCATAGCCTGACTTGTCCATCAAATCCGTGATCAGCACAACGATGCCACTTGAACCACCGCCGAGTACAAACTCGCGGACGCCCTCGGCCAAGGTTGGGGATGCGTTCGCCGCTTGTGTTGCATCACCCGAATCGGAAGTTCGGCTTGAGTGGGGCGGCAGGGCTTTCAGGTCGTCCAGGTACGCCAACATCTTCCAACATGATCCGCGTGACCGCACGACCGGAGCACCGCGGCCGAGCGGTCCCAGGGCTCGCGCGGTGACGCGGTCACCGCGACAAAGCCCGACATAGCCCAGCGCGGCCGCCAATTGCTTTGCCACGC
>JBCCJB010000263.1:0-6153 GCA_039028015.1 Planctomycetota bacterium | reverse complement strand
CGGCCCCGTCAGCGGGCGAACGCTGTTTCAGTTCTTCGCCGACCGTTTGATTGCGACTCAAACGTGCTACGGCCAACCCGTGCCGCTGTTTCTGATGACCAGCGCCGCGACAGACCTGCCAACGAAGACCTATTTTGAAACCAATAAGTACCTCGGACTCGATCCAAAGCAAGTCACGATCTTTCAGCAAGGAACGATGCCCGCCGTCGATGCGGCGACCGGCAAATTACTTTTGAGTTCAAAAGATTCGCTTGCTTTATCCCCCGATGGTCACGGTGGCACGCTGCGGGCGCTCGATCGCAATGGTTGCTTTGATCAAATGAGCGAGCAGGGCATCAAGTACCTGTTCTATTTTCAGGTCGACAATCCACTGGTCGATCTTTGTGATCCGGTTTTCATTGGCCATCACCTACTGGCCGACAGCGAACTGACGACCCAGGTCATCCGCAAACGTTACCCCAAAGAGAAAGTCGGCAATGTCGTGCAAGTCGATGGCAAAACTCAGATCATCGAGTACAGCGATCTTCCCGACCAGGCCGCTGAAATGACCGACTCGGCCGGTGGCCTCAAACTTTGGGCGGGCAACATTGCCGTCCACCTGTTCAATGTGGACTTCCTAACGCGAATGAAATCAAACGCCGCGGCGCTGCCGTTTCACCGAGCCAGCAAGAAAGTGCCTTTTGTCGATGCGTCGGGAACCGTCCAACATCCAGCTGAGCCCAATGCGATCAAATTTGAACGTTTCATTTTCGACTTGTTACCTGCCGCCGAGCGAACGCTGATTTGTGAGGTCGATCCAGCAACGTCGTTCGCACCGGTTAAAAATGCCGACGGAGCTGCGACGGATACGCCTGAATTAGCCAAGGCGGCCATTTCCGATTTGCACGCCAGTTGGATTTCCCAATGCGGGGGTCAGGTCGATTCGGGAGTCTGCGTCGAGATTAACCCCCGTTTTGCCCTCGACGCCGCCGCCTTTTGCCGGAAGATCCCGGAAAATCTGGTGGTCAGCGAAGATCGTCATTTCGACGTTCGACTAGACTAACGGGGCCACTGAGCAAAAACATCTTTCGCGGGGTTGGATCAATCGGACAGTATTCGAGTGACCCCGTGACATCCTCGCCATCAGTTTCCCAGTTTCTGATCTTGCCGCTAAGCTGACGCGACCGTCGCAGCTCAGTTTGTGTCAAGCCGTTTCTGTTGTGGCTGATTTGCACATTTGTTTGCTCGGCGGTCCTTCCAACGATCACCCTCCCCCTCCCTTTTTCATCCGACCATCTGCTTCGGGCGTTGGTTTGATGACCCACCTTTGTTCGCCCAGCATCATGAGATTCCGCACGACCGCCTCGCCCCCCGTCCGTACGGGAGGCGTTATGCTCGGATTAGTCGTCTTTCTAGCCCTGATCGGAGTTGGCTCTTGGGTTGGCTACCAACGATTTAGCAGTCCCGAAGTCACGCTGAAAGCCGACGATCTGATTTTGGCTGAGGTCATTCGCGGGCCTTTCGATCACGTGGTGGTCGAGCAAGGTGAAATCGAAAGCAGCAGCAACACGGAGCTGACGTGCCAGATTCGCTTGCGTGGAATTAGCGGAACCCAAATTCTGTGGGTGATTGATGAGGGCACTAAGGTCCGCAAGGGCGACAAGCTGGTGGAATTGGATTCGTCGCAGTTGGAAATCGAATTGAAGGAAGATCGCATCGAAGTGATCACGGCCGAAGCCCACATGGCGACCGCCGTCGCGTTGCTGGAACAGGCTCAGATTGCGAGAGAAGAGTACCTCAAGGGCGTGTACAAAACCGAGGAGAAAGCTGTACTGAGCGAAATCGCGGTCGCGCAACAAGAAATGCGCAAGGCGCAATTAGCGCTCAACAGCAGCGAGCGGCTAGTCGCCAAAGGTTTGGTGAAATCGTTGCAGCTCGAGGCGGATCAGTTCGCGTTGGAAAACGCACGGAACCAGCTGGAAGCCGCCCAGGGTCGTTTGAGGGTGCTGCAAGACCTCACGAAGCGAAAAATGCTGGTGCAGTTTGATAGCGAGATTGATGCGGCGCAAGCCAACCTGTCGGCTGCTCGTGCGAAGTTGCTCGAAGAGCAAATGGAAGTCACCGAAATTGAAAATCAAATTGCCATGTGCGTCATGTACGCACCGACTGACGGCGTGGTGGTCCACGCCAATCGCTACAGCTCTCGCGGCGGCACAGCCGAATTTGTTGTTGAAGCTGGCGCGATGGTCCGCGAGCGTCAGCCGATCATCCGGTTGCCCGATCCGCTGCAGATGCAAGTGAGATGCAAAGTCAATGAATCCCGCATCACGTTGCTGCGTCGTGGCATGCCCGCCAAGATTCGCATCGACGCGTTGCCTGATGAGGATTTGAAGGGTCGCATCGTGAAGGTCAATCGTTATGCCGAACCGGGCAGCTGGTTCAGCTCTTCAATCAAGGAATACGCCACGCTGGTTGAGATCATTGACCCACCTGAAGTGATCCGCACGGGCATGACGGCGGCGGTCGAAGTGTTTGTCGAGCAAGTCCCGGATGCCGTTCAGGTGCCAATTCAAGCCGTCTATGAGCATGGTGGTTTGACATATGTGCTTGAAAAGATGAGCGATACGGATTTCGTCACACACGAGGTCAAAATCAATGCGACCAACGACACGATGGCCAATCTTGATAGCGGCGTTGAGCCGGGTGCCACGCTCGTTCTCAATTTACGTGAGCACCTATCTTTGATGGACCTTCCTGAAATCGCTCAAGAAGACAACAGCGAGTTCATGGATTTGAAGCTTGATCCGCTTCCGGGGATCAATGACGGCGGCTTTTCAGGCAACCGGCCAACCTTGGACGGGCCCAGTGAACGTCGCCGACAACCAGGCCGGCCTGAAATGAGGCAGCCTAGCCGAGATCAACCTGGCATGAATCGACCTGGTGGTCCTCAGCGGGGTCGCGATGGTGCGCCGTGGCAAGGACGACCGCAACGAAGCGAAACTGAATCAACGTCAACGGACAAGATGACCAACACCGAAAGTCCATCGCGGCCCGATGAACCGGCGAAAGTGTCGCCCAACAAATCGATAGGACTGAGTGACACAGAGGGCATTTCTACGCGAAAGGCGGCTCTGCAACCGACGGAATCAATCCCCCGATCCATCGATGCGGTGCGAAACAAAGCGACGCCCCGGTCCACCGATGCGATCGCTTCATGAGTCGGGTTGAGGCGTACCAAGCGAGCGGCAAGCACGTCGATCAGGCCCCCACCGTTGATCAGGCTGCACATGTTGATCAGTCCCAACCCAATTCGGCTGATCAACCGATCCGGTTAGCAACCCGAATTCAGAATCTGAAGAAAGAGTACGTGCTCAAAAGCGAGACTGTCCGTGCCCTGCGCGGTGTCTCGTTTGATGTGCCCGAAGGGGATTTCGTGGCCATCATGGGGCCATCAGGAAGTGGCAAAAGCACGCTGCTGAATTTGCTCGGCTGCCTTGATCAACCGACGTCAGGCACACTCTTACTGGGCGATGACAATGTGGCATCGATGTCCGATGACGATTTGGCCGAAGTGAGAAGTCGACGCATCGGTTTTGTTTTTCAGTCATACAACCTGATTCAACAGCTGACCGTCGTTGAGAACATTCAGGTTCCGCTTTACTACCAAGGTCGCTTAACCACCGAACAAAAAAATCGGTCGATCGAATTGGCCAAACGGGTTGGTTTGTCCGAGCGACTCGATCACCGTCCCACCCAGTTGTCCGGCGGGCAACAACAACGCGTGGCGATCGCGCGTAGCTTAGTCAACGACCCTTTCTTCATGCTGGCTGATGAGCCCACGGGCAACTTAGATTCGGTCACGACTGAGGAAATCCTGACGCTTTTTGACCAGCTCAATGAAGAGGGTCGCACGATTATTCTGGTCACACATGAAGATGATGTTGCCGAGCGTGCCAAACGAGTCATTCGACTCAAAGACGGCATCCTTCACCGTGATGAACCCAATTCGTCCGAGCGTCGTCAGGCGGCTCGTGTGACGCAGCGCGCCGCCGTGGAGGAGATACTGAAAAAGCAGGGCGTTGCATGATTCAGTGGTGGCGAACTTTAAGCCTCGGCGTCAAAAGTCTCACGCTCCATCCATTGCGGACCGGTTTGACAATGCTGGGCATCTTGATCGGTGTCTGGGCGGTGATGGTGCTGACAGCGATCAGTCAGGGCGCGAGCGATCAAGCTCAGAAACAAATTGAATCACTGGGTGCCACCACGATCATCGTTCGCACGGTCAAACCACCCGACGAGCAAATGGCGGGCATGACGGCGGGCAAGTACGGCGTGTTGCGAATGGAACTTGACCAGATCTTGGCCACACTTCCAACGATCGATCGTGCGGTACCGATTCGCGAGATCAGCAGACAGTTCACATTTCGCGACAAATTGGTCAGCGGGCGGTTAGTGGGTTCAACCCCTGGTTATGCCGACGTCAACAAACTGAAAGTTCGTTCCCGGGGCGGCCGGTTTCTAACCGATGCCGATGGATTGAAGCTTGACAATGTGTGTGTCATCGCGAGCGAGATTGCCGATCGATTTTTCCCCTACGAAGAACCGCTCGGCAAAATGATTTACGTGCCTGAGCACACCGATTATTACCGCGTGGTGGGTGTGCTGGAGCCTCGCAACCCATCGGCAGCAATCGGAGGCTCACTCGATTCACAAGACTTTTCCAAAGACATCTATATCCCGATTCAAACGATGCAAAAACGCATCGGGGATACGATCGTGACGCGCCAGGGTCGACAATTCCAAATTGAGATCATGGAACTCAATCAAATCACGCTTCAGGTGCAGCGAGTCAGCCAAGTCAAAACGACTGCGGCGGTGATCAAATCAATTTTGGCGGGTAAGCACGCTGAAACCGAAGACATCGCGATTGTGGTGCCGCTTGAGCTACTCGAACAGGCACGTAACTTGAGGATCATGTTTTTGGGCATCGGTGTGTTGATTGCCTGCATTTCGCTGCTCGTTGGCGGGATCGGTATCATGAACATCATGTTGGCAAGCGTGACCGAACGAACTCGCGAAATAGGTATCCGACGCGCTTTGGGAGCCAAACGCGCCGACATTGTTCGGCAGTTCTTGGTCGAAACCATCGTGTTAAGTTTCGCCGGGGCGGCATTGGGCATTTTGCTCGGCTTCCTCGGGCCACCGATGTATCGCGGAGCGATTATGCTCTTCAGTAATAGTTTCCCGGAGCAATTTTCCGCGCTACCCAGTACCATTCGCGACTCGAAACCAAGGATCGTCTATGAAACGATTCCCCTGGCCGTTTTCATCGCAGTCGGGGTCGGATTGATAAGCGGTCTTTATCCAGCAATTCGGGCGGCACGCATGAATCCCATCGACGCGCTTCGGCACGAGTAATCATGGGCAGACTTTGACGCGAAGTCTCCGACACCTCGCGTTTGCTTCGTTCCAAGCACCAAAGCTGTCAAGCAGGCAAATCCCCTCCAACGAAACGCATTTCGGTATGACCACCACACGACGCATATTTCTCGGTTCACTCGCCGCGGGTGTCGCCACCTCACTGACGCGCCCCAGCATGGCTGACCTGTCGTCCAATGAAGAAGTCGGCGTGGCCATTTTGGGCTGCGGTGGTCGCGGCGGCTTGATTGCCAAGGCAATCAACCGGGCAAGCCATGCGAAGGTGGTCGTTGCTTGTGACCCCGATGAATCACGTGCAGGACGACTCGCAGACACGTATCAGGCACGCACCGAAACGGACTTACGACGCGCGATTGAGCAAACCGATGTCGACGCCGTTGTGGTGACCACATGCAATCACTGGCATTGCCTGGCCGCTTACTGGGCAATCGAGGCAGGCAAGGATGTCTATGTCGAAAAGCCGCTCTCGCATTCGCAATGGGAAGGACGCCGCATCGCTGATTTCGCCGAAGCATCCCATCGGATCGTTCAACTGGGAACCCAGCAACGATCCGATCCGATGCAGGCCGAAGCTCGAGCGTTCTTGCATGACGAAAACGCACTCGGTCCGATTCGATATGTGCAGGCCAATCGGTTGGGCGTTCGGGGATCCATCGGAAAACGATCTTCGCCGCTGCCGATCCCGTCGGAAGTCACTTACGACCTCTGGCTTGGGCCCGCCGCAGACCAGCCGTT
>JBCCJB010000262.1:0-6165 GCA_039028015.1 Planctomycetota bacterium | reverse complement strand
TTGCTGCCGGGGATGCGGGGCTCGGATGCAAAATTCGAGTTTGTTTGATGTCGGAAGACAATTCGATCCGTTGAAAACAGTTTGCGGCATAGGTGCCGATTCCCACGACGTGTTCTAGCTGGTCAAAACAATCGATGACCGATTTCAAATGACGATCGCAAATCTCGGCAAGTTGGTCTCGCTTCTGACGCGTCAGTTTATCCGGCGTGTGATTGCGGCCGGTCGATTCCATAAAGACTAATGGGCAATAATTCACGACGAAATGATCGTCGAAAAAGGCTTCGCGTGCGCCAAATTCCTCACGCATTAAACCCCACAATCGCTGACCGCTGACTTCGCTCCGAGTGCAATCGAGTCCCGAGATCGGTCGCTTGGGATGTTCATGGCCAGGTTGTTTGACATCGCCACCCAATTCCAGCCAGTCACGAACGGCATGAACCTCGCCAAAAGGCACGCCCGTTTGTGCCATACCCCAGGGACCTGGATTCATTCCCAAAAGGAGAATCCGACAAGAGCTTTTGGCCAAACGTAAATACTGACAATGGATCGCCCATGCGTAGTCCAACGGATTGTAGACATGCGTGACTGGAGGCTCTATCTGAAAATCGTTGACGGCCTCACGAAGTTGTGCTGCCGCCTGTTGCAATCGTTTGTGAAGTTCGCTGTCAGATTTCGTCATTGATCCTTGCTCGAATCATGCTCTTCATACCGCCAAATACTCTTCAATCGCGTCGCGAAGGATCATGATGGGAACGTCGACGTCAAGCCAATGATGCAGTGCTGTTCGAAGGCACTGTGCGTGAATCGAAAGTCGGTCAACGCAATCGGAATCGTCATTGATGCTCGAAGGAAACGACTCGAGTTTCGGACTTGCATCCATAACGATCAGGTGGCGAGTTTCAATTTGTTGTTGGACGGTTCGCGCGGTCGTCATTAACGACTCATTGTCATCATCTAGGCAGACTAGCACGTTGACTTGTTCGAGATCCGACTCCATGTCCGCGGCGGTTACCGTTGTGGCAAAGCGGACCGGAACGTTGGCGATGGTCATCTCGGTTGTTTTGGATGCCAGCGAATCACTGAGCAGCAGATAACCTGTTGGCGTTGATGACAATTTAGCCAGCGCGTCACGAGCGAGATCCGCCCACGCATTGTGTCGCAGCATGATTGGCAACCATGATCCAACCGCTGTCGCCTGTTCGGAGGGTTGCCAAACAAGGCAGTCCGTCCAACCGCTCATAAGGTTGTCATTAGTTGAGTCCGCAGCGAACGATTCGCTGTCGCGCGCGCGAGCCGCAACGGGTTCGTCCGAGTTTGAATTGACCGGCCGGGATTGATTCGCTGTTGGTTTCAACTGGAGAGTCACGGCCTTGTTCAATGATCGGTCCACCCACACACCGCGGAATCCCAAGGCGGCCATACCATCAACGGCCATCGCAATTCGACTTTCGGGAATCTGAAACGACAAAACTCGCGCATCGATCCCTTGATGGTGCAACGCGGTCTCGAGAGCAAACTGCGTCGGATTGCCGCCGATTGGGTCCCCGATAACTGCGATGATTGGTTCAGTCGTTGCATCCATGGATCGATCCGATTCATTCGACGAGCCCGTTTCAGAGATAAGGTCACCCGAAACGTAGGCTTTTGATGAGCTACGGTCATCCACAGCCCGAACGCACCACGTATCAGAATGTGCTTGCTCGCGTTTCAGCGTCGTGACATGTGATTGGCCAACGAACGTGCCGTTTTCGATGACATCTCGTTGAAAGCGCCTTCCTCCAGTTTGTCGAATGTACACCGTTCCAGCGATTCCCGCGATGTCGACTGAGTGGCTCATCGGCGTGGTGCTTGGCTGTTCGCTTGATGTGATGTTTGGATATTCTCAATCACAGGGTTTGTCATCAACAACCAAGTTCAAGCGATCCGCAGGCATATTGTCACCATGGCGTCGATGGTTGCGAGCGACAGTGGTATTCGGATTGACGCTGATGGTGTGGCGTTATGTGTCGCCCCGAGACCTAGATGGCACGGGGGTACTCAATCACGCACTCACGCTGGCGGGAATGGCATTGGCACTGCGTTTGGTCCAAATGGCGTTGCACTGTCGCGACGAAGCCTATCGGACCAGCATTGCTGAAATCATGATTGCAACGCTCGTCGTTGCGGCGATGCTTTGGGCGGCCCAGCGAAGTTCTTGGGCAAATCAAATCCCGCTGGTTTGGATCGGGGTGTTCATTGTCTGGCTCATGTTTCCCGTCTGCGTCGGACTGTTGCAATGGTCACGTGATCGTCGTCATTGTCGTGGGCATCAGCATGTGACCGCTTTGGCCGTGATGTTGGCACTGGTGACCTCTTCGGTGCTGGGTTGGATGGATTCGACACTCATTCAACCCAATCAACTCGGTGGTTATGACGCCTTGATCCGTTATGCATCATTGAGTCTTGGTATGATCACAGCCGTTTTATGGATCACGCCCATGTTCGTCTCAATCTATGAGTTTCAACGAAACCTCTTTCGACGCCGGCACGCATTTCTTAAGTCCTACTCGAGAACCGATCACACGACAAACGCTGTCGGAGATGCAACTTAAGAAATTAGGTGCTCTTTGGCCGCATTTACGACAGCATCCGCTGTACGCGGCGCGGCTGGCGAAGTACCCCAAGGCAACCTGGGATGCGTTTAGGTCGTTACCGCTTTTGACTAAGTCTGATATTCAGCCGGACAACGAGCGTTCGCCATCGAAGTTATTCACGCTGCCACGAGATCGGTACACCCGATTGCACCATACCAGTGGCTCACGTGGATTTCCGATGCCGGTGTTGGATACGAATGACGATTGGCGTTGGTGGCTGGCGTGTTGGCAATCGGTTCTTGATGCTGCTGACGTCAATCACAGCGATGTGGCGATGATGGCATTTTCGTTTGGCCCGTTCATTGGTTTTTGGACTGCCCATGAAGCCTTAATTCAACGCGGTGTCCTGGTCGTGCCGGGAGGCGGCCTTTCAAGTGAAGCGAGGTTGGAGCTGATGATTCGTCAGCGCTGCACGGTGGTTTGTTGCACACCAACCTATGCGTTGCACTTGGCATCCATTGCCCGACAGCGGTCCCTGGATCTTGCCGGTTCAAGTGTCCGAACGTTGATTGTCGCGGGCGAACCCGGCGGCAGTGTTCCTGCCGTCGCCGATGCGATCTCCGAACAATGGAATGCACGCGTGGTTGATCATGCAGGTGCGAGCGAGATGGGTGCCTGGGGGTTTGCCACCGATCGCGATGATGGACTGCACGTGCTGGAAACCGAATTCATCGCTGAATTTCGACGTTGTGATACTGATGATGAAATGCAATTCTGGACCGCAGATCAGGCTGGGCGTGAACCAGAAAAGAATCCGCAATGCGAGCTAGTGCTGTCCAACTTGGGTCGGTTTGGTGGCCCGCTAATGCGTTATCGCACTGGCGATTTGGTTCGGCCTCGCTGGGATCACTCGCATAGCTGTCCTATGGTCAAGCTCGATCGTGGTGTGCTCGGTCGCGCCGATGACATGATGGTGATTCGAGGCGTTAATGTTTTTCCATCGAGCATCGAAGCGATCATACGTGAGCGCGAGCCAACTGTTGAATTCCGCATGATCGCCACGCGTGAAAACGCGTTGGATGACTTGCGGATTGAAATTGAGTGCGATGACGATGCATGCCGATCGCTTGCGATGCATCTTCGCGATCGTTTGGCAATGCGTGTCACCGTCACATCGGTTCCGCAGGGGTCGTTGCCTCGATCAGAAGCGAAGTCAAAACGATGGATTGATCGGCGGGAATCAAAACTCGACGCTTAATCATTTGCCTGAATACCAGACGCCACGCCGCCAGGCATGGCTTTGCAAACGCGTGCGCAATTCCGTTGGCAAGGGAGGTAGCGTGACGGCCCGCACATTGCGATGAACGTGATCATCATTGCGCATCCCGATGATCACCGCCGATACTGCCTCCGGTGCCATTGCGAATTGGATCGCGACGTCGGCCAACGAGTAGGATTGATCCAGATCGAACTGACGGATTTCGTTGGCAATGGCTTCAACGCGACGCGCGGTACGCTCAACTCGATCGCCGGCGAAGTATTGGCTCCGGAAATCGTCGTGGTTGAATTCCCGGCCGGCAGAGAAACTGTCCGACAACGCGCCTTCATCAAGTGCCACGCGGACGTACACGTCGGTGTTGGTTTCTTCGGCGACGGGAAACAGTTGGGCGGCGGGTTCCTGTTCGAAGAGGTTAAAGACCACTTGCACCGCATCGACTAAGCCGTCTCGCATCAAACCGATCACGCAATTCTGATCTTGTTCGGGCGTGCATATTCCAATTCGGCGAATCTTGCCTTCCTGGCGAATCTTCTCAAGAACCAACAGAGGCTGCGGGTCGTCATTCCAGGCACGCGTCCACGAATGCAGCTGCAGCAGATCCAAACATTCCACACGGAGCTGCCGAAGTCGCTGTTCGATATCGTGCCGAATCCATGCCGCGGAATAGCGATCTTGCCATCTGCAGTAGGGACTCGGTGGCCAGGGACCAGGTGACGGCGGCGTCTTCGTGGCGATGCAAAGCGAGTCTCGTATCGCCGGCGGCAGTTCGCTCACCACATCAGCAACCAACCTTTCCGCACGACCATCACCGTAACCGGGTGCGGTATCGATTAACCGAATGCCCTGATCAATGGCAGTGCGAAGCGTTGATCGTGAGTCACTGTCATCCTGCGGTCCCCATTGCCCACCAAAGCTCCACGTTCCCAGACCAATCTTGCAGGAGGGTTTTGTTGTGGAATTCGACTGGAATTGGGTCTGGGAGCCCGTTGGCTGCATCGATGAGACTCGGCTTAAATGCCAGAAAGTGGCAAAGCTTAACGATTACTCACTCGATTCGTGAGTGACCCATTGAAACTTGCGTGTTTCCCGCGGGTCGTAACCGAACGTCTCAACAAAGAGGGGACCAATTCCGAAATCGTGTTAGGATGCTGTCACCGATCGAATGGATTCTCTTCCGAAACAGGTGGCAAACATGGTCACGGATGAGACATTAGGTGCAGCGTGGTTGAGATTGCGACGGGGTCGACAAACTCGAAATTGGCTAGGTTGACCGTTATTGTGCCACTCGGAAACGGGCGCGATAGCGATGCCTTGGAAACAAGTCTCGTCAGTGTGCTGCAGCATCGTACCGGCGGATGCGAAGTCGTGGTTTGCCACGATGGTTCCTACACCGACCCGCACAAATTGTCTGGCGAAGTCCGATTCGTTGATGCCGGGACAGCAAACCGCGTGGATCAAATCCACGCGGGCGTTGAGGTAGCCCATGGACGTTTTGTTCACGTGGTTGCCGATGGTTTGGCAGTCACAGCTGGCTGGTCGGACGCTGCATTGCAATCCTTCGAACATCGCGACATTGGGATCGTTGTGCCACGAGTCCAAAATGCCCAGGGTGTGATCGAACACGCGGGTTGGTGTCATGGAAGTCAGTCCGCATGCCAGCTAATCGGCTTGGGTGCCACCCAGGTCTCCCGTCATGAAGCGGCGTCGGTCGATGGCGGCTTTCTGAATTCTGCATTTTGGCGACGGGATCTACTCCAGCAACTGCAAGGTGCTTACCGCGGAAGCTGTTTGGTTAAAGCATCGGTGCGATATTCGACGGCGATTGCCGATTCTGAGTGGCGGTGTGTGGTTCAAACCCACTCCGTTATGACAACCAAGTCACCGGGAACTCTACTTCGTCTGATACGACGTAACCAACACGTATTACAGGCAATCATCAATCCGCAACCGATCGTCTCTAGCCGAAATGTGCTGCGAGCGATGCGATCACTCTGGGGCCGACAAGGCGGATTTCAAGTTGCTCTCAAACGACTGGTTGCAGGTCGATTCAGTTCAACACGAGACGACGTGAACGCAAACGTAGCTCTGAAAACGCCTCGAGGGTCGAGCCCTGTCGAGACGATTCAGATGACCGCGGAGATCAACAAGTCAGTAAGACGAGCTGCCTGACGGTGACCTGCTCGCCAAAAACTGGTCCATGAGTTACGAGAGTGTACCGGCCAATGACGGCCAAGGAGACACTCGAAATGACGAAAGCACGAAAGCGACGCAAGCCCGAACAGATCGTCAAGGCGATTGCCGAGGGTGAAGCGA
>JBCCJB010000261.1:0-6218 GCA_039028015.1 Planctomycetota bacterium | reverse complement strand
TACGCCTCCCCGACGAGGCTTCGCCCGTCGACCCTGCCCCAAACAAGTTTGGGGAGGGTGCAGTAACACAAATCCGGACGAATGCCGCACTTAAGAGCTGAACGACCTTTATGCATCGTAGGGTTCTTTGGCGGCTGGAGGCCAACACGACGGCAAACAAGTCATTCATTTATGACCAAGGCTTCGACGGTACCGATTCGCGTTTGACTAAGTATTACGAAAGTCGGCAAACAGCGTCTTGAGTTTTGGCGTCACCAAATCTGGATCGATCTCAGCGGCCAATCGGCGAGCCGATTCGTGATCGTCGACGGGCAAGCGACGAAATAAGGATCGAATGCTGTATTGAATCGTGATGCGGACGGCTTGCGAGGTGCTCGCGGACTCATGTTGGTCGATCAACCATCGCACTCGATCGATGGTCGGCTTTTGGGTGACGATGCCGATGGCCAGTTTGCGTTCGTCGTCCCGATTTGCCGCTCCGTATCCTCGTCTGATGAGCTTGTCGAGTTGGTCTGCCGGCAAGTCAATTTGTCGTCCGATTCGCAACAGGGCACGGAGCGCTCGCGTGCGATATTTGTTGCCCGGCGGCAGCATGGTGATCAGCGGGTCAAGCTGACTCAATGCGTCCGGTGACGGCCACTCGCCAAGTGCTCGCGTGGCCAGGTCTAGTGAGTCGCTGTCGCCTTGATCGATCATCATGTCGATTTCAGCAAGGGCTTCGTCGCCGCCAAGTACCGCCAGCAGATTGACCAGTCGAATGCGATTCTCTGCTGAGGCCTGCTTGATTTGAGTCGCGATCGCTTTGGCAGCGGAGCCGGCTGGCAGCCGAACGCATGCGGTGACCAAACTTCCGTCAATGGTTTGCGTCGACAGATCGTCACGGCCAGGCTGGATCAGGGTTGCGAGCACTGAAGGCCAGGTCTCAGGCGCAACGACTTGACCCATTGCCAACACGGCTTCGTTTGCCACAGCGGTCTCGGCCGTTTTGATGAAATTCAACAGTGATTTGCTCGTCTCGCCTAACCGGCGTGAAGATGCATAGCGAATCAACCCAACGATGACCGACTCAGAATCGTTGGCATCGATGTGGTTCAAACGTTCGATCACGCTGTCGTCGAGCTTTGCACTTTGGACCGATGCTAGGGCGGCGATGGCCTGAGCTGGTGCGTCACCAGGAAGTGATAGGACTACGTCTGGAATATCGCTTGCCTCATCAAAGTGACCAGCACGCGCGAGTGCTAGCGTGAGCTGACGGGCAAGCTCGGGCGACGCATCGGACATGCGAGCTTGCAATACTGCGCGGGACTCACCTTCTGAGAGAGCACCACCAAGTGTTGCGAGTTGATTGGCGATCACGGACGCTTCCGACTCGTTTGCTTCGGATATCCGATCGATTAGCGTGCCGAGCGCGTTGGTATCCGCGATGAAGGTACCACGTGTGGCAGGACTCCGCGGTACGGTTTTGATGGCAGTGCTAGCGTCGTTGCTGAGTCGCTCGGCGGCAGTGGCTGCGTAGGATCCCAGGTGCGGATCTTTGATCAGCGACTCAATCGTTTCGATGTCTGCCGGATTGCCTTGCATTCCGATCAGCCGCAAAGCAAGCGCGCGATCCTGCAACGATGCCTGTTCGTTGTTGAGGGTCTTTCGGGCCGCGGGTAAATCATTAGGTAGCTGCTGGGCGTCAGTGGGATTGGCACAGAATGCACATGCCAAAACGCATGCGCAACAGGTCAAGATGCTAATCGGTGATTTCATCGTCAATCGCAATCTCATGCTCGATTTCATACTCGGTAGCCGGAACGGGCGACGCGGAAACGTAGCCGGTTGGCTTCATCGTCGCCGGCGAAAGACTCGGTAACAGGATCAAACGTAACCGGCCGGCCGAGGATCCAACTGATTGCGGCGGCGTGGCAAGCGACGTGACTGCTGCGGACCACGGCGTTGTTGGCTGCCGCGAGCCGCCGCGTTTTCACACAATTCAAAAAGTTGCGGACGTGAACATTCGGATCAGTCCCTTTGTCAATGGGACCGGGTAAATCCTGCTTCAGGCGATCATGACTCACGGCCAATCGACCCGAATCGCCAGTTTCAACCCAGCCTTCACTGCCATTGAACCGGACCGGGCACGTTCCCATGCCTTGCCAACCTGACTTGCGAAGCGTGACACGAATGCCGTTGTCATAAACACCTTCAATGACATTGTCGCCCGCGATACTCAGCGGTTCCCATCGAATCGGGGCTGATCCGTCTTGCCCAGCGGCCCATTGGCAAAGGTCCAGCGTGTGAGCGCCCCAATCGAGCAAACGCGCCCCCGAATCAAAATCATGAAATCCTCGCCAGCCGCCATCGACGTAGGCTTGGTTGAACGGTCGCCACGGTGCTGGGCCGAGCCAACGATCCCAGTCAATCACGTCCGCAGCGGGCTCGGGTTGAGCGGGCAGCCAATCGTGACGATCAACAAGTTGGTAGATCGATGCCTCAACGTGCTCGAGTTTGCCAAGCATTCCTGAGCGTGCCATGTCGACCGCGGCGGCAAAGTGCGCTTGGCTACGTCGCTGTGTCCCAGCTTGAAAGACGACACCCGCTCGATCGATCTCTCGGTCGAGCCGTTGGCACAAATCAATCGTCATGCCGACCGGTTTTTCGCAGTAGATATCCTTCCCGGCTCGAGCGGCCTTGATCGATGCGGGAGCATGCCAGCGATCTCCGGTGGCGATCAGCACGGCGTCGACATCATTCCGCGATAGCAACTCGTCCATTTCAATGTGCGTTGAACACCGTGAGTGCCCATTATGAGCGTCCGCCAGTTGCTTAACGGCCTCGCGTCGATCGGCTCGCACATCAGCGATGCCCATGATTTCAACATCGGGATTCTTGAGGAAAGCTTTGAGCACCGTGCCGCCGCGATTGCGGATGCCAATGCAACCGATCCGGATTTTTTGAGCCGGTGCGATTGCAAAGCGATCTGCCTCAACGGCCTCGCGAGCACTTTGTGTGACGGAAGTTACCGCCATCGCCGGGCTGTCGTGCCGCGCGGCGAGGCTGAGCCCCGCGAGAGCCATCCATTTCCGCCGCGACAAAGGTGAGCTGGAGAGCTCAGTGGTCGGTTCTGGTTTTATAGTCATCCCGAGGCAGTCCCGCTTGATTGATGAAACCATAAGGCAGCACGCTTGTTGCGGCTAGCAAATCGACATGCAGTCTACACCACACAGAGGTAGGACGAGTGGAGCGGTGTCTGTCACATCAACCGCCCATCGGCGCGTGCTCGATTGGTAGCCCGCAAACTCTCGTGTGCAGATGCCCACGACGCGGAGAATCAGATGTGAGATTTCTGCACACCGAGTGTGCCGACTGCTGGCGTCGCGATCAAACGTCGCCGGTACGCCAGGCTCCATCAATCAGGCGATACGTCTCCGGCGTCGGTGCGTCATCGCGAAGGGCAATGGGAAGTCGAGAGGCGTCCACGTTGTCGAAACTGGTCAGCTTTCCAAATCGCAGCAGCGACCCCGGCACGCCCACGGCGGTGAACCCGGGGTGGCCGGTTGCTGGATAGGGACCGCCGTGATTCATCGCTGGGCTGACGGCAACGCCGGTGGGCATTTTATTGTTGAGCAATCGCCCCACCTTGGGCTCCAGCTCAAAGCTGATCGCGTCAACATCCAACAGTTCTGAGTCAGACGTGTAAAGGCACCCGGTCAAGTTGCCTTCGAGTTGCCGGATCGTCTGGCAAAGCTGTTCGACATCGTCGGCGACCACCATAAGACAGGCATTGCCAAACGCTTCGGTTTGAAATCCTTCGGGGTTTGATAAAAACGCACTTGCGGTTGTCTTCATCAACGTGTTGGCCACTGTGCAACGATCCGATGCCGGCTCGCCGCCACCGGTGACCAGTTCGGCGCCATAGGATTGCAACAACTTGACTGCGTCACAAAGCGACGTCGCCACCGACGGTGAAAGCAGTGTGCCTGAAGGTGTCGAATCAAAACGCGCTTTGACGGCGGCAACGAATTGATCGGATTCATCACTGGCTAACAGCAAAACCAAGCCTGGGTTGGTGCAAAACTGACCAGCACCCATCAGCACGCTGGTTAAGAATTCATCGACGATCCCGCCAGCATTTTCGGCCAGCGCGGCTGGCGTGATGACGACGGGATTGACGCTGGACAGTTCGAGATAGATCGGCTTGCCCGCCTGGTCGGCGGCGGCCTTGAGTTTCAACCCGGCGCCACGGCTTCCGGTGTAACCGGTTGCTCCGATGCGGGGATCGCTGACAAGACGCTCGCCATCAGCGTGACTCGTTCGATAGAGCAGCTGCACCAGGGCCTGCGGCATGCCGGTGGCTTGGATCGACTCCCTGGCGAGTTCTGCAAACAACCGTGTGGTTTCAGGGTGAGAACTGTTGGCTTTGCCAATGACCGGATTGCCCGCCGCGATGGCGGCTGCGAAATCACCGCCGGAGACGCTGCCAAAAGCAAATGGAAAATTGTTGGGACCAAACACGCAGATCGGTCCCAGTGATCGATAGCAAGATCGAATTCCGGCGGCCGTATCGATCGTGGGCAACGACCAGGATTGCGCCCGTGTGGCTTCGGCTGCCGTTCGTAATTGATTGCTGGTCCGCGGCAGTTCCACATCAGCCAACCGCGGCGACTTGGCAAGCCCGGTTTCGCTAAAGGCTGCCTCGACCAAGGCATCACCGTGTTGGTCGATTCGGTTGGCATAGTCATCCAAGAATGCCGCGATGTCGCTGGCAGGTCGCCGCCGTAATTCGCTGAATGCCTGTACCGCCGCGTCGAGGGCGGCATCACAATCGTCCCAACTGCTGACCGGAAAGACCGCGTCGAGCGTCGCATTGCGATTGGGATCGGTAGCTTGGAACGTCGACGTGGAAACGGCGTCACGCCATTGGCCATCAATCAACACTTGAGCAGTCGCCGGGGCAGCGATAGACATGATCACATCTCGCATCAGGTCAGGAACAAAATCCAACAACCCTTATCGTCACCCAGATGCGATTAATGCTCAAGCACCCGGGCTTCGCTGACGCTTTTTCTAGGCGAAGACGTCGGCGACGGCGAGCGTTTGATCAGCCATGACGGGCGACAGATCAATGGTTTGGGAGACGTTGTAAGCGATGGGAAGATCATCTGAACGATAAACTTGAATCGTTCTGAAACGAGGGTCGACCAGCCAAACCATCTCGACCTTGAGATCCAAATAAGCTTCGATCTTATCCTGGAGATCCTCGATACGATCGCTGGGCGACATGATTTCAATGGCGAGCCGCGGGACACCCTCCATCATTGTCGTAAGCGAATTGGATTGGCGATCGACGGTCGCTTGATCGAAGTAAGCCACATCAATGCCGACGGTTGTATCTGGGTCGCGTGCGAGCACCACGCCCACTTCACCCGAATAAATATCGCCGCCGAGTGTCGGGTTCTCGTCGAGAGTGTTACCCAACAACCGAGCGAGCTTAGCTTCTGTCCGAGCGTGATGTCGATTCCGTTTTGTCATTGGGCGTTCTCGCAGTTCCCCGCGAATCAGTTCTCGATCCGTTCCATCTTCGGGGATCGCTAACAACTGCTCCGTCGTCATCGATGTAGAAGCGATGCTCATGATTGGGCCAATGTCACGCGAGGATAAGAATCTCTGCCCGATTATAGGGGTGTGATCACTTGAAAAAGCCCTTGTTTCGAAGTAATTCGACCACCGCATCGGCACACTGAGCGATGCTTTGCTGCGATGCATCAACGGTCAAATCCGGCGACGCGGGCACTTCGTACTCGGCGGTCACTCCGGGGAAGTTGGGCAGGTCACCGGCATCGGCTTTGGTGTATTGCCCGCTGCTATCGCGTTGACGGCAGACCTCGATGGGTGTGGCAACATGCACCACCAGGAATCGGTCTTCGCCGATCAGCTTGGCGACTTTTTGCCGAACATCTTCAACAGGAGCAACGAGCGATGCCAAGCAAATCAGCCCGGCGTCGTTGAGAGCCTGTGCGAGGTGACCACTGCGACGCAGATTTTCGCTGCGGTCCTCGGCGGTGAAACCGAGATCGCGGCTCAGCCCGCGACGGACCTGTTCTCCATCGATGACCGCCACGGCGCGGCCGCTATCAAACAGTTTTCGTTCAACCGCTTTGGCGATCGATGTCTTTCCGCTGCCCGTCAGTCCGGTTAATAAGACTGTGGCGGGTGATTGTCCAAATCGTGCT
>JBCCJB010000260.1:0-6254 GCA_039028015.1 Planctomycetota bacterium | reverse complement strand
GCAGATTGCTCGCGAAGTGGACGCCATGGGCGGTCTGATGGGCGAGGCCATCGATGCGACCGGTATTCAGTTCCGAATGCTCAACGTCCGAAAGGGCCCGGCCATGCACAGCCCCCGAGCCCAAGCGGATAAAAAAGCTTATCAGAATCACATCAAGTTTCAGATTGAATCGACCGACAACCTCGATCTTCGGCAAGAGACCGTTGAGGACCTGTTGACCGAGCCGATTCCATCGGCCAGCCAAACGGGATTGGCGACCCAGCGCATCGTCGGCGTGTCGGTCCGCGGCGGTGCGACGTATCACGCACCAACCGTCGTGCTCACAACCGGCACATTCCTGCAAGCGATCATGCACACCGGCGAGGCTCAGTCGGCCGGGGGTCGGGCCGGCGAAGGGACCACCTCGGGTATCAGCGGCGCGCTCACACGACTCGGCTTTGAGATCGATCGTTTTAAAACCGGAACACCGCCACGCTTGAATGCTCGAACCATCGATTACGACGCGATCGAGGTGCAGCCCGGCGACGAAAACCCCAAGCCATTCAGTTTTCTCAATTCGAAAATCGAAACGCCCCAGATGGCGTGCCACATCGCGCACACCAATGAATCGGTTCACGATTTGATTCGCGATCATCTTCATCGGGCACCGATGTACAGCGGGCAAATCAACACACGCGGCCCGCGATATTGCCCCTCAATTGAAGACAAGGTTGTCCGATTTGCGGACAAATCCAGCCATCAACTATTTCTGGAACCCGAAGGCAGGATGACCAACGAGGTTTACGTCAACGGGATTTCCACCAGCCTGCCACGCGACGTTCAAGACGAGATGTTTCGCCGCATCGATGGTTTGAAGAACGCCTCGATCATGCGTTACGGCTATGCCGTTGAGTACGACTATTGTCCGCCGACGCAGCTGTGGCCGCACTTGGAAACAAAGTCGATTTCGGGGCTGTTCTTAGCTGGTCAAATCAACGGCACAACTGGCTACGAAGAAGCCGCCGGTCAAGGTCTGATCGCGGGGCTCAACGCAGCACGAAGCGTTGCCGGCAAATCCCACTGGGTCCCCTCGCGTCAGGAGGCCTATATCGGCGTGCTCGTTGATGATTTGGTGACGGCAGGCACGGACGAACCCTATCGCATGTTCACCAGCCGCGCCGAATACCGTTTGCTACTGCGACAAGACAACGCCGACCGCCGTTTGACGCCGATCGCTGATGAACTGGGCTTGATTGGAAACCAACGCCGGGAGCGGTTTGCCAGCAAGCAATCCCAAATCGAAGCGGCCGTTTCGCGACTGCAGCAATTGCGGGTACCCGTCGATGGCTCATCTCCGGTGCGCGGCGATGTTTTCTTGCGTCGCCCCGAGGTCACCTGGGAAACCATTTGCGGCTTCGATCCGGAACTCAATGCAATTGATCCTGAGGCAGCCGACCAAGTTTTGTTCGACGTCAAATACGAAGGCTACGTCCAACGCCAACAAGCTGAAATTGAAAAACAGCAACGCATGACGGATCAACGGATTCCCATTGCGTTTGATTACGAAGCCATCGGTTCACTCCGCAACGAAGCTAAAGAAAAACTGCGTCGCGTTCGTCCACTCAATTTGGGGCAAGCCAAGCGTATCAGCGGTATCACACCGGCGGACTTGGCGTTGGTGATGGCACACTTGAAAGCGTGACCATACCGATACCGTCCGGTGGGCCCACGTTCGCAATGCTGACCTGCGCTCATGGCGCCGAAGCAGCCGTCAAATCCGACTTGGCCGGTTCGGGATGGCGATTGGCGTTCTCTCGCCCCGGTTTTGTCACCTGCAAACATGATGACGCGTGTGAACCGCCAACGGGAGTGTTCGTTCGAACGTCATGCCGATCGCTAACTCAGATTCGAAATGCTGATGGCAACCAAGCGATCGCGTACGTCTTGAACGTCGTGTTGCAGGCAACGCCTCGGGCGCAGTACGACCACGTGCATGTTTTTGCCCGCGACCGTGCCCCCATTGGACGTTTTGATTTTGAACCCGGTCCCGACGAAGTCACCAATGCGGTTGCCGAGGCGTTCATGCATGCCCTCCAAAATGACCCTCGTCTCTCTATCGCAATCACCTGTTCAAAGAGCAATCAATTGGCGCAGCCCGGGCAAAGGATCTTGAACGTAGTCTTGGTCGAACCCGCTCACTGGTTCGTCGGTTCCCATGTCGCCACACGATCGTGGACCACTTGGCCGGGTGGTGTCCAGCCGATCGCTCCCGCCGAGCCACCCGTCTCACGAGCCTACTACAAGGCGGCCGAAGCAATTGAGATGGCCGGATTTCATATGCGACCGGGTGACTTGGCCGTCGAGGTAGGCAGCGCCCCGGGTGGTGCTTGCCAGCGGCTTCTTGAGATGGGCTTGCATGTCATTGGGGTCGACCCGGCCGATATGGATCCCAGAATCGCGTCGCACCGAAACTTCCGGCACTTGCAAGCTCGCGCGGGTGATTTGCCGCGACGTTACTTTTCGGGAGCCAAATGGTTGTTGGTGGATTCCAACGTGAAGCCACAAGCGACGCTATCCACAGTTCGAAATTTGGTCACGTCGCGGCACACGCAGTTTCAAGGTTTGCTGTTGACCTTGAAGCTAGGCGACTATGCTGCGGCGGAGAACATTGACCAATGGCGGGAAACAATTCAGACATGGGGTCCCAAACGAATCGAGATTCGACAACTGGCGCGCAATCGTTGCGAAGTCTGCGTCGCCGTCACCATGGATACTCACCCATGATTCTGTCATGAATCGTCGAAAGTTCTTTTTTCGATCGATTGCCGCGTCGACCATCGCGGGTGCGGGCTATGCCCACTGGGTGGAACCACGTTGGCCACAACTGGTCCGCCGAGATTTGGTGATCAATCACTTACCGGCTGAACTGGATGGTGCGACGGCGATCCACATCAGTGACACGCATATTGGTCATCGCGTCAGCGAAAATTATCTGCGACGGCAATTCGAGTGGATTGAGTCGCTCAAAGGAGAATTCGTTCTGTTTACCGGTGACTTTCTAGACAACAATTCACCCGAGCATCTCGAAATCGCCAAACGCCTGCTGCCAGCATTTCCTCGTGGGCAACGTGGCAACGCTGTTGTGCTGGGCAATCATGATTACGGCAACGGATACTGGAAGCACAACCGAATCACGCAGTCCTTAGTTGCGATGCTGGACGACCAGGGACTCAACCCGCTGATCAATCGTTACGTTGATTTGGACGGTTTTCGTGTGGTCGGGTTACCGGACTTATGGCACGGTTCGTTTCGAGCTCCGGCGGTTCGCGAGCTGTTAGCGGAGACGAAAGCAACACCATCGATCACGCTGAGTCATAACCCCGATTCGGTCGATCGGCCGGTTTGGGATGACTACGACAGCTGGGTCTTGTGTGGTCACACTCACGGTGGGCAATGCCGCTTTCCGCTCGTTGGGGCTCCCTTTCTTCCGGTCCGCAATCGGCGATACGTTGCCGGCGCTTACGAGATCGATGGCGGTCATCATCTTTACATCAACCGAGGACTCGGCCACACGATGCAAGTCCGATTTGCATCCCGGCCCGAAGTCACCATGTTTCAACTACGTCCCGCTCTGGGATAGTTTCACCGAACGGACTGGATTGCCGTCATGCTGTTTGCCATAGGTCAGTTGATCGCGGGTGCTGCACTGCTGTTGATTGGTGGTGAAGGCGTCGTGCGTGGTGCTTCGCGATTGGCGATGCTGGCCAAGTTGAGTCCGCTGTTTATTGGACTGACCGTGGTCTCGTTGGGAACAAGCGCTCCCGAGATGGCGGTCTCCGTTTCAACGGCCATGAAGGGGCAAGCTGACATCACAATTGGCAATGTGGTCGGTAGTAACCTGTTCAATATGCTGATGATCGTTGGCGTGAGTGCGGCCTGTTTGCCATTGCCGGTGGAAAAGCAAATCACCCGCTTCGACGTACCGGTGATGCTGGGCGCGACAGTGCTGATGTGGGTTCTTGGCCTCAGCGGATCACTTTCGCGCATCGACAGCGTGATTTTTTTGACGTGTCTCTTGGTCTACTTCATCGTCTCGTTCCGTTTAGGAAAACAGAAAGGTTCATCCGCCGTCGATGACGAACTGCGTGACCTCACGAATTCCATCTCGCAAGAATCAACCACGCTCGGTTTGATTCGTGGCCTCATCATCAACATGTTGATTTTGATCGCTGGTATTGCAGCGTTGATCCTTGGTTGCGAATGGTTTGTCGCGGCCAGCGTCTATTTCGCAAGGATCTTTGGGCTTTCGGAGGTTGTCATTGGACTCACCATTGTTTCAGCGGGAACGAGCCTGCCTGAATTGGTGACTTCCGTCGCAGCGACTCTCAAGGGACAACGAGGCATCGCGATCGGTAATGCGGTCGGCAGCACGACATTGAATGTGCTGGCCGTCCTGGGCGTGACGGCGCTGGCCGCTCCCTCGGGCGTCGCGTTCGATCAAAGCGTGCTTTGGGTCGATGCTCCGATCATGATTGCCGTTGCCGCCTTCAGCTGGCTGCTCTTCCGCACGGGCCACGTGATCAAACGATGGGAAGGCGGATTGCTCGTACTGGTCTACATCGGCTACATCGTCTATCTGCTGAAACGCAACAATGCGTTCTAAACCAGCGAGGCTTAGAGCATGCCAGACGTCTAACGATTGATTTCTAAGCCGAACGTGTAACCCACTAACAAGAGATTTTGATCCTGGTCCCCGCCGTCGATGATACCATTCTCAACCGCCCCTCCTCGCCAGACACCCATCGCAAGATTCATCAATTGGAATCCACCACGAACCTGAATCATCTTTGTCAACTGGTATCCAACCTCAGTTCTCACATCGAATCCGATGAAGAATTCCTCATTTTCAACCTCGACTCGGGGATTCTGATTGAAGAAGTAATTTTCGACCTCAGCACTGGCATCGAAACCGTCGTACACGTAGGTTTCAAGGGAAGAGAATTGCTCAGAGCATTGAAAGCTCAACCCCGTGAAAGTCCTAAACTCTGTCGAAAAACGAGTTTTGCCAAAATACTTGAAGTAGCGAAAGCCAACTTGCATCGAGAGTATGTCGTTGCGTGTGATGTGTTCGTCACTTTGAAATTGTTCGATGGGGTCATCGCTCGTAATGGGTTGAATGAAGCCCGGCAGGACGAAGGTCGAATCCGGAAGCGAACCACCAGCTCCATCGTCGACATCTTCGAACGATCGGCGATACGTGTATAGCCCGTTGGTGTCTTCAACGCGGAAGTAACGGAAGCCAAGCATAGGCTCGAGGATTCCGCCGTAGTGGTACGGTTCCATTCGCCATGTTTTCATGGCCTCAAAGCTCTCCATTTCGGCGACGTTGAGAGTCCGCCCCACATTCACAAAGCGCGTATCGAATCCAAAGTTATTGCCCGTGATTGGGTTTAAGGCATCAATCCCAAAACGACCTGCGGGGAACTCAGCCTCACCATCAGGCAAGCCTTCTTCGTTCAAAAGATTGATTCGCTCCACGCGAAAACGATCGGATGAACCAACGTTGAAGTTGCTGTAAGTGAACAAGACCCCTTCATCGCGATCGGGCAGCATGAAACCAAACTCATAGCGATTGCCGCTGCCATCGTCGAGCTTCGTGTCGCTGCGTTGAATGCCTTCGGTGAGCTCGGGCCGCGACGCGTACAGTTGCAGCTTGTCCATCGTGGCGAAGTAGCCAACGTTGGCACGCTTTTCAGGCTTCAAATCCAGAATGTCGGCGTCATAGATCGGTTCGAACCAGGCAACGTTGTGTTCGAGGCTAAACGGATCTCCGGGCGTCAAATAGTTGTTGTTCTGTGCGTGCCCAATTGGAGACGCGAACGCGATCGCCAAGATCGTCAACAGGCTGGTCGTCAGCTTCCGTACCGACATTGCTTTTCCACCGTCATGCTAGGATGATTCATTGCCCGCGAAGCCGGTTTGCCCGCTGCGGTGACTCCGTCATCGAAGTCGCCCCCATCAAAACCGGCCCCATAAACGACCGGTTCGCAAACCAAATCAGTTCGGGCTGTGCAGGTGGTATCGGTCGAATGGTTTGAAATGGCTTAGTCCGATTGCCACGGAATCTGGCAAATCCGCCAAAAACCGGACAATCGTCAGACTCAACCACCCCGCGCAAGTCACCCCACTCGACTCCGGATCTGGCTTATCGCCGCCAATCCCAGTAGGTCACCGCGGCCGGCCAAGAATGTTTCCAGTCGTTCGATGTTCTGATG
>JBCCJB010000259.1:0-6297 GCA_039028015.1 Planctomycetota bacterium | reverse complement strand
TCCCGCGTCACAATTATTCCGATGTCTCAACGAAGAATACGGACTCGATTTTCGTCATTACAAATCGACGACGATTTTCCGTCGCATTCAACGTCGCATTTCCATGCGTCACTGCAACGGGATCGCCGACTACGCCGAACTTGTCCGCGACGATCGCAAAGAACGACGCAGTCTCTACCAGGATCTCCTCATCGGTGTGACCCGGTTCTTTCGGGATCAAAAAGCCTTCTCAGCACTTGATGTTGAGATCGCCAGCCGGCTCAAAGACGCGTGGCGTGGTCAGCTGATTCGAGGTTGGATCTGCGCTTGTGCGACAGGCGAAGAGGCGTACTCGATCGCCATTTTGCTTCACGAGCACATGACCGCGATGAATCGCGAGCCCAATGTCAAGTTATTTGCTACGGACATCGATCGAGCATCATTAGAATTTGCCAGCCACGGCGTTTATCCGCCCGAAGCCCTCGGCGAGATGTCCGAACGCAGGCTCGATCGTTATTTCGTCCGCACGGAATCGGGATACGAAGTCAAACAAGAGATTCGGCAAATGATCGTCTTTGCGCCGCACAATATTTTGCGCGACGCTCCGTTCACGAATTTGCAACTTGTCAGTTGTCGCAATTTGTTGATTTACTTCAACGTTGAGGCTCAGCAAAAAGCCATCTCGCTCTTTCATTTTGGATTGAAGGCGGGCGGGCTGATGTTTTTGGGCGCAAGCGAAACGCCTGGCGAGCTGTCCGACGAATTTGCTTCGATTAACAAGGAATCGCGGCTCTACAAAAAGATCCACGACGGTCGGCTGCCTGCTGGCATGCGGGCTCGGCTGAATCCGCCCTCGTTAACGGGTCATTATGCACCCGAGGCGGTCAAGCCTGAAGCAACCAGTGCTGGTCGAGGTGCCAGCGAGATGTTGTCGGCGTACGATCGGCTGCTTGCGGAGTTCATGCCACCCGCCGTGCTGATCGATGATTCCAACAATGTGATCGAGACATTCGGCTCGGGCGCGGATTTTCTGCGGATTCGTACTGGTCGGATCTCCACATCGATTACCGACATGGTCGATGGCGATCTTCGCATGGCGATCACGGGTGCGATTCAGCGGGTGCGAGCCAACGGCGATGCGGTCTCATATGACTCGCTCCATGCGACCGTTGGTGATCGACAGTTGAAATGCCGCGTTGTGGTGTCGCCGCAAACGCAGCGTTCAGGCCGTTTGTTCATTTTGATTCGCTTTGAGGAACTTGCTCAAACGAAAGCTGAATCACAGCAAGGCAACGGCCCGGTGCCGGAGTCGCTCGGTAATCCACTGGCCGATCGCATTCGTGCTCTCGAGGATGAACTTCAGCACACGCGCGAGAATTTGCAGGCGACCGTCGAAGAACTTGAAACGTCCAACGAAGAGCTGCAGGCGACCAATGAAGAGTTGGTGGCATCGAACGAAGAATTACAGAGCACCAACGAGGAATTACACAGCGTCAATGAAGAGCTTTACTCGGTCAACGCTGAATACCAGCGGAAGATCTCTGAGTTGACCGAGATGACCGCGGACATGGACAACTTGCTTGCCAGCACGAAAGTCCACACGGTCTTTTTGGATTGTGACTTGCGGATCCGACGCTTCACGCCCCAGGTCGTTGAGATTTTTAATTTCGTTGCCGGTGATATTGGACGCCGATTCGATGCGTTCACCAATCGATTGGGTGTGCCGGATCTCGAATCCATGCTCGATCGGGTTTTGAAAGACGACGTGGTGATTGAACGTGAACTCGATGACTGCAATGGTCGCGAGATGATGTTGCGTTTGTTGCCTTACCACCGGCAAGACGAAGTCGGTGGCGTCGTGATCACGCTGGTTGATATTTCAACGGTCAAGGCCGCTCAACGAACCATCGCTGGTCAAGAGCGACGTTTAACGATGATCACCGATAACGTGCCGGCACTGATCAGTTATGTCGATATGGATCTTCGCTATCAGTTCGTCAACGAACGTTATTGCGAATTCTGGAAGAAGCCAAAATCCGAGTTGATCGGCCGAAAGATCGTTGAGGTTTTGGGACAAGCTGCATTCGATTCGATCGAGCCCAATATTCGTCGCGCTCTTAACGGGGAATCGCTCCATTACGAAACGCTGATCCCCGAATCCAATGCACCCGCATTTTGGGCAAATGTCACATACGTGCCCGACATTGATGAAGGTGTGCAGAAAGGTTTCTTCGTCACCGTGGTTGATACCACCGAATTGAAGCAAGCCGAGAATCGATACGATAGAGCTGTCCGTGGCGCTGGCGATGGCCTGTTTGATTGGCCAATTGATGAACAGTCGTACTACGCTAGTGAGCGGCTATGGGAATTGATCGGAAGACCTTCGGAAGGTCCGACGGGAAGTTTGCCGGACTATTTCGATTGGGTGCATCCAGACGACGTCGATCATCTCAAAGCAGAAATTGATCGTCATTTGGCGGGTGAATCCGATTCGCTCGAGTGTGATCACCGAGTTGTCACACCTGACGGTTCCTTTCGTTGGTTTCATTCACGAGCCCGCGTTGGCGAGGACGCCATCGGCGGTCGGCGACACCTCGCCGGATCGGTGCGTAGCATTGATGATCGCAAACGACTCGAGCTGGCACTTCGTGACCAAGTCCGTCGGCGTGATCAGTTTCTGGCCATTTTATCGCATGAACTTCGCAATCCTTTGGGTGCAATCGCCAACGCCGTCGCTCTGGCCAAGCACGGCAATTCGGACGACAGTCGGCAAGAGCAGGCTCGACGGCTCGATGTCATCAACGACCAGGTGACACATGCGCGACGGTTGCTGGATGATTTGCTAGAGGTCTCGCGATTCATTCATGACAAGATGTCATTGCAAGTCAAAACAATTGATCTTCGTGATGTCTTGCGAGGTGTCGTTGAGTCACTCGCAGGAACGGTTGAGGAACGTGAGCTGGTCGTCAAATTGGATCTTCCTGAGAGCGCGATTGAAGTCGAGGCGGATTTCGATCGCATTTGGCAATGTGTGTCCAATTTGCTCAATAACTCGATCCGCTATACGCCCTCCGGTGGCAGCATCCGACTATCCGCGTCGTCGGATCATCAAACCTCGACAATCAGTGTCCGTGATTCCGGGATCGGTCTGGAACCCGAGATTCTAGATCGTGTGTTCGAATTGTTTAGCCAGGCCGACGACTCGCTGGCTCGAACCGACAGTGGTTTGGGCATTGGGCTCACCCTGGTTCGACGCATTGTCGAAATGCATGGTGGATCGGTGCACGCGGAAAGCGAGGGAACCAACCAGGGCAGTTTGTTCGAAATTCGACTGCCACTGCAGGACGCGTTTAAGACGCGTGATGTTGTCTTTGTCGATCCTTCGCATGCCGCCAATGGCACCGTCCCGAGACCGAAATCAAAACCGCTTCAAATCAAATCGATTGCGGTGGTGGATGACATTGTTTCAGGTCGCGAAATGCTGTCGGAGCTCTTGAGACGGTTTGGATTTGAGGTCCACGAGTTCGGGACTGGGGCCGATGCAATCAAGGGAGTCATTTCCACTCGTGCCGATATTGCTCTTCTCGATATTGGCCTTCCTGACATTTCCGGCTACGACGTCGCCCGCGAGCTACTTTCCGACGATCGTGTGGATTGGCCGCTCCGGTTGATTGCGGTCACGGGCTACGGCACGTCCGAAGATCAGGAGAAGACCACCGAGGCCGGATTTTTTGCCCACTATGTCAAACCCGTCGATACCAGCAAGTTGGTCGAAGAGATCAAGGCCATAACGATTGATGCCGACGGCGAATCTGTCCGCGATATGTCGGATTGAGAATCGCCGCGTCAGTCCGATCAGTTTGATTCCGGCAGACTGAATAGTGATTCCACTTTGACGATCGCGTAATCGTCCGGAAACGTGTGAATCGCTTGGACAAGCATGGACCGGCGACGGGTTTCGATATTAAGGTAGCTGATCGCTCCCAGTGCCATCCGGCCGCTGGAATCGAATGTGTGCATTAAGCCTTCGGTCGGTTGTTTCCCCAACTGCTGGCCGACCATCCAAAACATTTTGGGTTCGACCGTTTCGAGTTGAAAGTGAGTTCGATAACAGACGCCATTGCGACAGCGAACATTCTCGGTGCGGCTGCCCTGGAGTGGTTGTCGCAGCAGACAACGTTTTGACGGGAGCGGTTGATGGACTCCCGTGGCGACCTCGCAAAGCGTTGCTGGGATCGATGTCGACGCGGTGTCGTTGGTCTTAATGGAATCTTCGTTGCCTGATGCTTGCCCGGCAGTCGCTGCCTTTTGTTCTCCGCCGTGTCCAGAGATGTCTTGACTAGTTTGTTCGTGCAGCTGCTCGGCAGTGAACGTGATGACATGACCGCAATTGGTGATCTCGGTCCGTGCTCGATACGCTTCCCGCTGGACGGTGCGTGACTGGTGGACGGATATCAACTCGGGATGCAGCGGCCGACTGAAGAGATGAAAAGCGAGTTCCGCGACTTTGGGTCGAACCGAGAGCACGTCAAAATTCCAAATGAAATAATCAAAAGTCAGAATGCGTCAGTCGTCGGGTGACGTTGTCGTCGAACCTGACGCGACTACCCCATTATAGGCTTCGGACACGCTAGGTCTGAAGAGCGTTTACTCCGACAGCCAGCAAGAATATCCTCGTGGCAGAAATCTATTTTCAGTCTTGACATTGGCGAATCATTGATGCTTCTCGTCATCGATAATTACGACTCATTCACCTACAACCTTGTCCAGCGGATTGGCGAAATCCAGCCGGCGATTGATCTCGCGGTGCATCGCAATGACGTGATGAACGTACAGCAAATTGAAGCGATGAATCCTTCTCGGATCTTGATTTCACCAGGTCCATGCACACCCACCGAAGCGGGCGTCAGCGTCGATGTTATCTCCGCCTTTGCGGGTCGCGTTCCGATCCTTGGCGTCTGTCTAGGTCACCAGTCAATTG
Organism: Planctomycetota bacterium; assembly: GCA_039028015.1. GTDB lineage: Bacteria > Planctomycetota > Planctomycetia > Pirellulales > Pirellulaceae > Rhodopirellula. Next base: position 1,337 of record JBCCJB010000259.1, on the reverse strand, counting down.
GGACGGCGTTCGGTGCCAACATCGTCCGCGCCCCTGAGCTCATGCATGGCAAGGTTGACGGCATTCATCATGATGAATCCGGATTATTTGCGGGACTGACAAATCCATTTCAAGCCACTCGCTATCACTCGCTGGTGATTGATCCGCCTTCGTTACCGAATGAGCTTGAAGTCACCGCATGGACGGACACGGGCGGCACGCGTCAGATTATGGGCGTTCGCCACAAGTCTTATCCGATCGAAGGATGGCAATTCCATCCCGAGAGTTTTCTGACCGAGTGCGGTGTCGAAATGCTGACTCGATTTCTGAGTTGGTAATCTCGATTCGAGCCAAACCCAAAAAGGCAGACGATCTTGAGCCGATGAAAAACTCAGCGACGGTTTTGAAGGGGGTCTGACCCGCTGACAAATGAGTTGGCAGGCGAAAAACAGCCACGACGTTAGGCGGCTTTTGTTGTCCGCTGTCGCTCGACAATGGGACAGACCCCTTTCAAAATCGTCTCTCAGGCGGAAGCTGGATTTGACTTGACGACCGTCGGTTTCCAACCAGTCATGATCGATTCGATCGCGTTGACAGCGCCGCGAAGTGATCGCGCGGCCATCACAAAATTCGTGTGGCCACTGACTTCAGGCTGGATCGCTTCGTAGAGCTCTAGGGCACCGCGCAAACGCCTCAATTTCTTCTTTGCCATGCGAAGGTATTTGAGCGTATCGGTGTCGTCGGTCAGTGGTCCAACTGCGAGGATGAAGTCGTACAGATCCCTCGTGATAGCACGAAGATCTTCGTCGTCTTCCGTCTCGTCGGCATGTTTCAAAAACGTCCGCACCATCCAGATATGAGTGCATTGATGATCAATGGCACCCACCCGGTCGGTATCCGTCATCGCATCATCCAGATTCGAAGTGGTCGATGACGTCATGTCGCCGACGTGGTTTCTTCAGCTGGAGCATCTTCATTGGCGGCTTGCGTTTCGAACACCGCAACCGTCTCGGCATGATTGACTGCCGCGGTCGGTTCAGCGGGTGACGCGGGTTTGGCGGCGTGTACATGAGGTGTGTTATTGGCGACCAACACAACGCCAATGATGGTCAATGCCATTCCAACCCACAGCAGCGGGCTGATGTTTAAGTCTCCGTGACCCGACAGTTTGATCATCGACACAATCGCCGTGACGGAAACGGCCCCACCGAAAACAATCGGCATGACCAGCAATGCATTACCGCGGCTGGTCATCATCGCTGTGGTCAAACAGAGCGCTCCGAACGCTCCCAGCGAACCGGCAAGAAAACCCCATTTCACCGTTGCGAAACTCTCGCCGCTAAACGAGAAGCTGTCAC
>JBCCJB010000258.1:0-6314 GCA_039028015.1 Planctomycetota bacterium | reverse complement strand
CGATTGATTCGGCGGCTGAAACCCTGCTGCAAATCGTGAATCCGATCTCGCAGTCCACCCGCGATCCGTCCGCGCGTGTGATCGGTCTTGCGAACGTGTGCGAGGTGTGCCGGCAAAATGAACAGCGATTCGATCAAGGACAGCGAAAGCACAATGATGACCACAACCGGCAAAGGCCCCCAGAACTTTCCGGTTTCACCTGGAATGAACATCAGCGGTATGAACGCGACGATGTTGGTCAGGATGCTGAACGTGACTGGACCGGCGACCTCTCGAGTGCCTTCAACGGCGGCGTGTTCATGATCGCCATCGGTCTGACGTTTTTCATAGACATTTTCACCAACCACCACCGCATCATCGACCACGATGCCCAGCACCACCAAGAAACCAAAAAGCGAAATCATGTTGATGCTGACCCCAACGATCGGCAGCAGCAACACACCGCCGATGAATGAGACCGCCATGCCCATCATGACCCAGAACGCCAGCCGAAACTCCAGAAACAGCGTAAGGATGCCCAGCACGATACCGACGGCGAGTACGGCGTTTTCAAGCACAAGTGAAAGTCGGCGACGGAACTCTTCCGCATTGTTGCGATCGATTCGCCAAGTCACGCCCGGCGGCATGCTCAACTCAAACTCGGCCATCGTTTCTTCAACGGCTTCGGCGACATCAATCGGTGACTGCGAACCGACTCGATAAATGTCCAACTCCACCGAGGGCGTTTGGTTGAATTGGGAATGAAACCCAACCTCTTCGAAACCATCCCGAATCGTCGCGATGTCACCCAGAACCACCGATGGCCCGGAGCGTCCGGAAACGACTTCGATCTTGGCGAATTCGTCCGCCCATTGTTTGCGTGCGTTGACCCGCAACAAAATCTCGCCGGCGGTGGTTTGAACGCTGCCCGCGGCGACGTCACGACTAGCCTCGCGAATGATCTGAGCGACGCCGGGAAGCGTCAGCCCATATTGCCGTAACGTCTGACGCGGGATTTCGACGTGAGTGACGTAGGCAGGCACGCGACGCAATTCGACCTGCGTGATTTGTGGATGCGCTTGCAACGTATCGCGAAGCTGTTCGGCCAACTTCCGCAGCGACCAAACATCCACGGGACCAAACACGGCGACCTGCACCGCTTCGCGTTGTTCCGATTGCAGCCGCACTTCGGGTTGTTCGATGTTGTTAGGAAACGTGCGAATCCGACTGATCGCTTGATCGATGTCTTGAAAGGCACGCGTTCGATTGACACCCGCAATGAGCTCAATCAGGACTTCGCCGCGTCCCTCACGAGCCTCGCTGGTAATCGTGCGAATGCCTTCGACGCTGCGAACAGCACCCTCGATCGGCTGCAGAATTCCCTGTTCGACTTCCTCCGGTGCCGCACCGGGATAGGCGACGGTGACTTCCACAATGTCCAATTGGAACTGCGGAAACACTTCCTTCTGCATCGCGAAGGCCGTCCAAATGCCACCGCCGAGCAGAATGAACATCAGCAGGTTGGCGGCAATCGAATTGCGAGCCATCCAAGCGATCGGCCCCGCCGTGGACTTGGTGGCTTCAGGATCAAAACCGCCGGGCTCGACGTCCTCCTGACTCATGGTGCTTCCGACTCGAAGGATTCCATGCGCCTCAATCCGATGCCTTCGGCCACCGTCGCCAGCGTGCTGGTGACCACTTCGTCGCCATCGTTCAATCCGTCGCGTATGTACGCATGCTCGGCATCGCGAAAAATGACTTGGCAGTCCCGAATGGTGAGTTTGTCGTCGGCCATGATCCACACCGTATCATCCTGACGCACAAGATCCCGCGGGATTTGGACCACATCGTCAATCGGCCGTCCAGCGATTTCGACCTGCAAAAGGGACTGAAGAATCAAAGCGGGCGCATCGGTTTGTTTTCCGAGTGGATCCGTGACTGTGATCAACACCCGTGCCAGTCGAGTGCGTTCATCCACCGTTCCGATCATTCGCGTGACATGTCCCGTTCGGGTGACGCCGGTGGGCCACGCGTCGCTGTTTCGTAGCGTCACAACGGAACCGGACCGCGTTTCGTTGGACGATTCGGATAACTCTGGGAATTGAACCCATTGCAGGCTTCGAACCGGTAGAGCCGCCGAAACCCAGTACTCGTTCGTCCCGACCAGACGAGCTAAGTCGTTACCGGGTGACACCTGCGATCCAATGTTGCACGACTGAGAAATAATCTGGGCGTCGAAAGGAGCGGTGATGATCGTACGGTCAAGATCGAGCTTGGCTCGTTCCACCGCCGCTTTGGCTCCAGCGACTTCGGCCCGGATCGATGCGATTTGTGGTCCGCGAAGAACCAGCTCGCGATTGGCATCATCGATGGTGCTTTCGAGTAGCTTGAGCTCTTTCTTTGCCAGGCTCTGCCGTCCCTCTTCAATTTTGAGCGAAGCGACGGACTGTTCCAGTTCGCTGACGCGGATCGCGTACTGATTTTCGAAGTCGGCTGGATCGATCTTAAGCAGCGTCTCACCACGCGTGACGATTCCGCCCAGCACGAAACGTTCGGAGACTTCAATGACTTCACCGGCGACGCGTGGACGCAGCGTGATATCACGCGCGGGCAACACCGTTCCCAACACACTGAGTCGCGGCGAGTGACTTTCGCGGCGGACGATCATCGTTTCGACGAGGGCCGATGATTTGCGGGTGGTCTTGATTTGCTGAGCCGTGGGCGCGGTTCTCTGGATCGTCACCACCGCCGCCGCGGCACCGACCAAGATGCCAACGCAGACCATCATCGTGATCAGGATTCGCAAGATCCGCCGCAGACCACCGCTGCCATCCTCACTCATCAATCATGCCACGAAGCAATTCGCGTAAACGCTCGGACGTCGACTCTTCGGAGGTGTCAAGTTGTTTTAGAAAATCGTTCAATTGAAGTTCTTCATCACTTGCGGGCGTTGCGATCGTTTCAACATTCGCAGCCTGGGCGTCGGGTTCAGATTGTCCATCGACGTCCGAAGTATCAGTCGAATCGACGTTAACTGTGACGTCCGGTTCCTCGGTTTGCGAGACGACAAACTCAGGGATCGCTTGCGGCACGGGATCAAACCCACCCGCCAACGCCAAATACAATGACACTCGGATCAGGCGTAATTCTAATTGAGCGGACAAGACTTCGCGCTGGAGACGCTGTTTTCCTGTATCGGCCGTCAGCACCGCCAAATAATCGGTATTGGGCTCCAGCAAGTATTGCTCACGCAATCGCTCAGTCGATTCATCGGCCAAGTCGAGCTGCGCCTGCAAATGAGTCAATCGCTCACGTTGGTAACGTTAGCGAGCCAATGCGTCTTCGACTTGCTGGAACGCGATCAACATCGTCTGCCCGTACTGCTGGAACAATGCATAAGCGACCGCGGAAGTTCGATCCACTTCCGCACGTCGCTGACCACCATCAATCAGAGGAGCGACGAGCGAAGCCCCCATCGAAACGAACCAATCTCGAAAGATCGTTTCGGGCCGATCCGCGACGCTCAGCAGCGAACCCGTCAGATTAAGCCGCGGATATTGATCGGCAATGGCCGCGGCAAGATCTCGGTCAGCCGCACGAAACGCAACGAAGTCGCGACGTGTGTCGGGACGCCGTCGCAACAAGTCCGAGGGCAATCCGGTGATGGGAATCGGCGGCAACTCGGGTAGCACCAAACCCGGCTCGTACGTGGCCAGTTGCGGCATCTCGCCGGTCAGAACCGCCAGTCGATGCTCAATCGTTTCGATGTTCGACTTGGCGATGGCCTTCTGTTCGAGCGTGGCTTCGACGAGTTGTCGTTGCCGCAGCACGTCAGCGCTCAGAATCAGGCCTCGTTCAAACCGGGCTTCTTGCAGCAACAGCCCAGTCTCGTTGGTATCAATCTGTTCGTTGATCAGTTCCAACTGGGCTTTCGCTTCAATCAGCGACAACCAGGCGTTTGCAATTTCAGCGGAAAGCGTCAACGCGATTCCTCGCACGTTCTCTAGCACCGCCGCCGCTCGCAAACCCTCAGCTTCAACGCGAGATTCGATTTGCCCCCAGAGATCGACTGGATAGCTGGCCGTAAATCCAAAGACGTAGCGTTGGGCATCTTCGCCAGGAGCGAACATGTAATCCACATCCGCAACACCGTTGACATCTGGAAACAGATTCGAGGCTTCCCGACGCGCGATCGCTCGTGCGGCACGCAGCCGTTGGCGAGCGACATTGAGCGTGAAACTGCTGCCCAGTGCCAGATTGATTTGCTGGTCGAGCCCCGGATCCGAAAACGTCATCCACCACCGATCGGGAACGAATGCTTCGCCGGCCTGGGAAAATGGCGGCGGTTCCTGCCGCGAATAATCCGGCGGGCAATTTCGGTGGGCGCAGCCGCCACCCCACAGCAGCCAACATGCCACAAAGCATCGCAGCAGTCCGGTGATGGGACGGTTTCCCCGTTTCATAGACCGACGTGTAAGACTTCATCGGGTCAAACGACCAGGTCAGGGGCTCAAACCTGAGAGACTGTTTTAAAAGGGGTCTGACCCTCTGGCAGATGAGTTGGCAGCCTAAAAATGGCGGCCATGGTGGGCGGTTCTTGCTATTAGGTATCGCCCGGCAAAGGGTCAGACCCCTTTTAAAACAGTCTCTGACGGGGCCAAACCGTCATCAACCATCAAAAATGCCTGGTTTTATCGGGAGCCTCTTATTCGCCGAACGTGTCGTCCTTCGGCTTTTCCGGATACCAAAAATCAAACTGTGGCGATCCGGTCACGGGCCAAAGCACGAAAAAATGATGAATGATGTCGCTCGCAAACAGAGCGACGCCCGAGACGAAAAGGAACCAGCCAATATCGAAGTGATCTCGGCAAAGATAGATTCCCAGTGGAATCATGACGGCACCGAGGTAGCCGTGGTGGACACGAAATCCCAGCGTCAGCACACCGATCGTCGATGCGGTCGCTTTCGATGACGCCATTCCAAAACCGAATCGAAGCATCACGCAAAGAAGCTCGAATGCCACCGTGAGGGCAAGGCACCACGAAACGGTCATCCAGTCAAGAATCACGTCCGGACACGACACTGTTTTCGCATGATCATCGATGGACTGCCACGGCGCATCGATGCGCTCATATCACGTCGTTCCTACGCCAAGCGATGTCGCCGTCTCGACAATGTGCTGATCGCCGCCGTCGTGAATAATACGAGGCTAGCACTGGGTTCCGGCACGCTGGTGATCGTGAGTGAAGGTCGAAAGATGCCGTTGTTGACATCATTTTCATCCGACGCAATTCCCAAAAATCGAAATGGGTTAGCGGCGTCAAACTCATTGTCGCCGTAATCAGGCGAATCGCCCTGCAGCCGCAAATTAAACCCAGCAAAATCACCTGTGCGATTGTTCAAGACGTCCGCAACGTCGAACTCGACAAACTCATCAACAGGTGGACTTGGAAATCCGATCGAAGGTGAGTCCCATGAAAATAATCCCACTTGAGCGATTCCAGCATTAAAGTCCCCGACGTCGACGATGCCGTTTCCGTCATAAAACCATGTCTCCAGTCGCACGGCCCCAAAGGCACCGTTTGTGCCCGCAACGAAATACCGCAGCGTCGCGTCCGTGATAGTTCTTGAGCCAATGGAAGAAAGATCAAACTCGAGAATGACCTGTGATTCTTGCGGCGGTGAGGGAATGGTGGACACATTCGGGAGCACCTGCAGATCGACCTGCGAAACAGAAAAAATCCCGTTGTCAATATCATGATCCACCTGGCCGTCTTCAACGGTCCGCAACACAGAAGCCTCGGCCGGATCACAGCACAGCAAAACGATTGTCACGCAAGCAATAGAGGTGGCAAGACGCATTGGGACACACTCGAGTCAATTCGAAATTAGGGACACCAGACCAGTAGGTTACCACAAACCGCAACATCATTCCGACGCATGACGTTTCGTACGTCACGCTTCATAGATGTCGAACGATTCTGAAATGGACTTCATTAGATCCCGGTCGTTGAACTGCTCGTCCGTCATTTCGCTCAGACGAGCCAAGTACTCGTCAAAACGACCGTTTTGAAACAGGGTCAGCATGCGACCGCCGTCGCGACATTCCGCGGCATGCCAAACGCACGGCGGCACCGTCAACGTGTCACCCGGCATCAGCGTCATCGTTTCATCGTCAAACGTGAATTTGACTTCACCCTCAAGAATGTAAAACACCTCTGTCATCACTTTGTGATGGTGCCGACCAAGTTTGAAACCCAGCTTCAACGTGTCCTCGACCATCGAGAATTCCCCACTCGTCGCCTCCGACGCCACTTTCACGAAACAGTGATCTT
>JBCCJB010000257.1:0-6315 GCA_039028015.1 Planctomycetota bacterium | reverse complement strand
GTGATGACCAAACCACCGCCAAAAGGCCAGTCATGATTTCGAGCGACCAGAATCCGCTCGCCACAAACCAGCCGCATAACCGTGCAGGCCGATGAGGTTGAGGTGACTCCGGCCGAAATGCAAAAAAGCATCATCGCAGGCCGGATCACGGACGCCGCTTCGAGTTTGATCCACATACGGTGATTCGCCACGGTGCAAAAAACGTTAACAGCGTTTCATTGTTGACTGCATCTGCTGGCACCGTCCACTCGCCTCGCGCCGCTTCGAGAATTCGACGCACGACAACGTGGTAAACAGAACCCTCACATTGCTGCCACGATGGCATTGAGTACCATTTCGCGTTGGTTGGGGAGGTTTCGATAGTTCAAGGATCTTTGATGAAAGCGGTAGCTGTCCGTCCGGGCACCCCCGGAAGTGTTCATTTGCAAGAAATTAATCGTCCGCACGTCGGCGATATCGACGGCGGACTCGGCGTCTTGGTCAAAGTGCTCAAGGTAGGCGTGGATGCAACCGATCGCGAAATCAACGATGCCCTGTACGGCAACGCTCCGGCTGGCGACGACCACTTGGTGATCGGACATGAATGCTTCGGTGTCGTGGAGGAGGTTGGCACCAACGTGCGACGGGTCAAACCTGGCGACTACGTGACGGCAACGGTACGTCGACCCGGCACATCGCTTTATGACGTGATCGGCACCAACGATATGACCAGTGAAGAGACCTACTACGAGCGAGGTATCAATCTGCGGCATGGATTCTTGACCGAGTATTTCGTCGATGAAGAGGAATACATTGTCCGTGTGCCCGAGGGGCTGAAGCACCTGCATGTGTTGCAAGAACCAATGTCCTGCGCCGCCAAAGCCATCCATCAGGCCTATGAGGCCCAGCGCCGGATGAAGATATGGCAGCCCAAGCTGGCCTACGTTTTTGGCGCGGGGCAAATTGGATTGCTGGCAACGCTGTCACTCAAACTTCGCGGCATCGAAGTCTTCACCTTGGCACGCGGAAAGACGCCCAATCGAAAAGCGGAAATCGTCGCTGGCATGGAGGCCACGTATGTCAGCACGAGCGAAACCGACCTGAAAGACTTGGTCGCCCAAACCGGCAAGCCTGATCTGATCATTGAAGCGACCGGCTATAGCCCACTTTCATTCGAAGCCATGGAGCTTATCGGCCACAATGGCGTTGTTGTCTGGACCGGCATCACCGGTGGCGATCGCAAAGCGGAAATCCCATCCGATCAGATCAATTTGGATTTTGTACTTGGCAACAAGCTTTTGCTAGGCAGCGTCAACGCCAATCGGACGCACTTTGAGATGGGCATTCGCGACCTGGCTCTTGGCGATGTCATGTACCCCGGCGTGCTCGAGAAAATCCTGACCAATCCGGTCAATGGACTGGACCAGTATCAGGAGATGATGCGTCTGCTGGTCGAGGACAAGGACGCCTTGAAAGTATTTGTCAATGTCGCCGACGGTTGATTTGATCCGTCGCCTTGTCCTCTGTTACCCGGTATTGCCCAGGCACGAAGATCAACTTCGATCGACGCTTGAGCAACTGAGACATGATCCGCAATGTGTTCTAAATCACGAGGTGGAGGTGATCAATGCGGGACAAGAGCGAATTGACGAGCTCTTGCCTTCCGCTGATATCTTCGTAGGACATGCCAAGGTTCCTGTCGATTGGGATCGCGTTTTGATAGCCAAACGGCTGCGATGGATTCAATCCTCGGCTGCGGGACTCGATCACTGTTTGGTGCCGGGAGTCATCGCAGATGAATCGATTGCAGTCAGCAGCGCCGCGGGCTTATTCGCGCCGCAGGTGGCCGAGCAGACATTCTGTCTGTTGTTTGGGCTTCTCCGGCGCATCAGTTTGTTCGAGGACGCACGAGACAGACGAGAATTTGTGCGTTTGCCGACCGATGATCTCCGTGGCAAAACCGTTGGTTTGGTCGGATTGGGTGGTAACGGACGCGCGATCGCATCGATGTTGGCAGCTTGGGATGTTCGCCTGATTGCGACAGACTTCTTCCCAAGCGATTGCCCCAGCGAAGTTGATCAGCTTTGGCCGGCCGATCAATTGCGAACGCTTATGGCAACAGCCGACATCGTGATTTTGACGCTACCGCTCAACAAATCGACGCGGCATCTGATCAATGATGCTGAGTTGGCTGCGATGCAATCCGGCAGCTACCTGATCAACGTCGCTCGCGGACCCGTCGTGGACGAAGCGGCCTTAGTCAACGCACTCGCCGACGGACGACTCGCTGGTGTCGGCGTGGATGTCACTGAGGTCGAACCCTTGCCGGCCACCTCCCCGCTCTGGGACGATCCACGTGTGCTGATCACGCCTCATGTTGGCGCCCAATCGGCTCGCCGCGTCGATGACACGACCGACCTCGTCTGCGAAAACCTGCGTCGATTCTTCAACAAGCAACCACTCATCAATCGAGTCGACAAACGACTCGGGTTTCCGCACCCGTCGGCATCATGGTCGGCATACCAAGCCAATCCACGACATTTTGATTCACCTTGAATTGGAAACGGTCATCGGCCGTCCCGAATCATGAGCAGCCCCCGCACCTCACGACCGTGCGACGCCGTCGTTTGGGATGGCGATCGGCCTAGCAGCCCACTGCTATTGCCGCCAACGCGATGGGAGGCGTTTGTCGCCGAGTTCAACCAAACCTATGCGGCCATTGGCTTGCAGGTTGAAATCAATACGCAAGCGGATCGCGAGACCCGTTAACACGTCGGGTCTGAAAAATAGACCGTGCCGAGCGAGGGTTGGATTTCGCGTTTCGCTGGATTGCCAGCGGCGGAGCATTTTCGATCGCCTGATCGGTCTGACCCATCATGCCGTTGGGTTCCAAGACGGTGCCGGGCGGCAATGGTGACTCAGTAACGCCACCGGGCGGAACATGGCCCGCGGGACCACACGTTTCGCAATCACCACCACACGCACCTCCGCCGCATGTGGGAAACATACCGTCCCCACACCCGTCACAGCCACCGCAATTATCGACGCAGCGATAGCCCCACAGGCTCTTGATTCCGGTGAAGACAGGTCGGCATTGACCGCAGGTTTGTCCATTGAAGTTGCCGCACGCATCGCAAGGGTCACAGCAGTGCGGCGGATGATTGATCCAGGGATCGACGTACAGTTCGCCACAACCATCACAGGCCTGGCACGAACCACAACATGAATCGCAACCGCCACCACAAGCCCCATCGCAGGGCGCGTGTCCGACCGAGATGATTCCCGGACCGCCACAGACAGAGCCCGCACAACCGGCCGTCCACAGCGGTCCGCAACAACCGGCCGAGCCACTCGCGATGGCGACCACAATCCAGCAAGCAATTCGATTCATCAGACCGTCCTGGTCATGAGATAGCAGAGGTGGCAGAGCACCACCGATACTCAAACATCAACTTGAGATGTTTCACTGACACCGCTATCGGCCCCCTAACCGTCAAACTTGAACGGAAACGTCGCGCACGTCGCTGACGTGCATTCCGAGGCAAAGGAAAACATGATCCGTTTGGGGCTGGCACCTGCGGCGTCTCGCCCGGCGTCTTGCAATCAGAAATTCATTTTTGAATTGGCTTTTCGATCAAGTTGATCGACAGCGTTGTCGATACGAGGAACGGGGGCGGAGAACGTGCGCGATCATTCAGGCAGGCAATCCTGTGAAACTCGCTTTGTTCTCGGCCACGCCCACTCAAAGGGCATCTTCTGAAATGGCAACGTCTGCCAAGCCCGCCGTGCTCAGCATGCGCTTGTTGTGCTGCGGCAGTTTGTTGATTGTCTTGAGCGGTTGCACGCTCATTCCACAAACGCGCGTGCAGGACACCATCCACAATCCGTTTCCGCAACTGAAAACGGTTGCGATTCTGCCCTTTTACAATCAAAGCGAAACACCAACGCTCAACACGCGTGAAGTCGCTCAGGCGTACTACGCTGCCGTGCAAAGCGTGCCCGGTTTTGAAGTGGTCCCCGTTGGCGTGACCGAACTGCAACTGCGCCAGTACGCTACCCAATATGGCATGCCGACGCGTGGTGAAGACTTTCAGCGGCTGGCCACCATGATGGACGTCGAAGCCATTGTGGTGGGATCGGTGACCGACTTCGAAGCGTACTACCCGCCGCGGATGGCGATGACGGTGCGGTGGTATGCGGCCAACGAAGGGTTCCACGAAATCCCAGCCGGGTATGGACTGCCATGGGGTACTGATAAAGAAGATGACATTCCGGCTCGCATCGTGCGTGAGGCCGAATTTGAATTGGCACGCAGTCAACTCAAAACGCAAACGCCTCAGATGAACCTCGTCGAAAAAACGCCCGCCGGCGTGATGCCAATTGATCCGTTGATGCCGAAGCAGATGGAATCGACATCGCCGATGCTGCCGGAAGATTTCACCACTGATGAAGCGTCAGTGCTCAACCCATTACGAGATCCATTTGAACCACCCGCTCAGATCGCTCGGATGGATTTCGAATCGGATGTGGCGTCGCAGCAAATCGTCGTGCCGCATCTGACACCGGAAGCATCACGCCTAACACCAGAAGCATCGACGTGCCCGTCAGCCAATGGCGATTGCGGACCCTCGGATTCACTGCCGATCGATTCCCAAATGATGGTGCATGAAGACCCGTTCATGATGGACGATCTTGCGGCAGTGCCTCCGAATTGGCCTGATCCAACGGATTTGATTCCCGATCCGCCCAGTCCCTCACCTCCCGCAATCATTCACAATCACGATCCCGTGCTTTCGCACACTCGTTTGTATCGAGGTGACGATCCTTACTTCACGGCAAGGTTGGCCGATTATGTCGAAACCGGTGATGACGCTCGGGGTGCGTCCTGGCAGGGTTACCTGCGTCGCAGCGAAGATTTCATTCGTTTCTGTTGTCACTTGCATCTGATCGAAATGTTGGAAGCTCGCGGAGGTCGCGACCCATCGGACCTCATTCTGCAGTGGCCGGTCAGCCGATATTGAACCGGTCGCGGCAATGATCAATGCGGCTATCGCTACCTCTCAGTGCAGCCCGGGTAAACCGATGGAAAAGGAAGTCAACGTGTTGGCCTTGGTCAAAGGCGAAGAGCGATTTGTGTTTTTGTTCGACGATGAGAATCGCGATGAAACGCTGCGACAGCTCGCTCGCTTTGCCGCCAATCCTGAGCTTGATTTTTCCTGGTACGACGCCGCCATGCTGTCACAAAAAATACGTGAGACGGTGCCATCGCTTGACGATGATTTGATGGCGAGCGAAGAGTTCGACGAGTTATCGATCGACGATTTTGCCTCATGATGCGGTCCGCCATCGCTCGCTTCCTGAAGTACCTAGCCGCGGAACGAAATGCATCGACGCTAACCATCAAATCCTATCGAGAGGACTTGTTTGGGTTTGCCGAATGGTTGGACGGTGCCGGGATTGCGTCACAGGACTTGCAAACGCTTTCGCCTCAGCAACTGCGTGCCTTTCAAGCGGCGCTGCAACAAGCCGGTTATGCCCGCAGCACCATCTCGCGAAAGCTTGCAAGCTTGCGAAGCTTCTTCAAGTTCGCGATGCGTGAGGGGTTAACCAACAGCAATCCCGCCAAGCCGCTTCGCAATCCACGACAAGCCCGCAAGCTGCCTCACGTGTTGAGCAACGATGAGATCGGTCGTTTATTGGAAGCGCCTGCGGCGAATACACCGGCGGGACTGCGTGACCGTGCGATCTTGGAAACGATGTATTCAGCGGGACTCCGCGTCAGTGAACTCGTCGGTCTTCGTGATGGCGACCTCGATTTTCCACAGCAGATCATTCGCGTCCGCGGGAAAGGTCGCAAAGAGCGAATTAGCTCACTAGGTTCCTTCGCGATTCAAGCGATCGATGACTATCAGTCGCGTCGCAACCGCTCGGCAAAGTCCGAGTCGCTTGGCCGGTCTGCTCCCGTGTTTGTCAATCGATTTGGCGACGCGTTGTCGACTCGAAGTGTGGGCCGGCTGTTGGATAAGTACATCGCGGCGGCCGAACTGGACACGCGAACCAGTCCGCACACCCTGCGGCATTCGTTTGCTACGCACTTGCTTGATCGCGGAGCCGACATCCGCAGCGTGCAAGAATTGCTGGGTCATAAGTCACTGACCACAACGCAAATCTACACGCATGTGTCGGCAGCCAGTTTGCGACAGATCTATGAGACGGCTCATCCGCGGGCTGCGTAGAAGTTATCGGGCTGATCGTCGCTGAAACGATCCGAAGGGAGCATCGACGACTCGGCCACGGTGCATGGTCACTCCCTCCTCAATCAGACGTTGTTCTTGG